>OMQK01000336.1 GCA_900313205.1 uncultured Bacteroidales bacterium
AAGTCTTCCACGGACATCCCCCACATTATCCACAAACTCCGTGAGCAACAGCAGACAGAATCCGTCCTGCTGGACCTCTACGAATACCGGATGAAACAGAAAGCCCTTCAGTCCCGCATCTCAAAGCAGCGTAAGAAGAAAGCCGTCATCAATATCGAGCACCTAACCAACAACGGCGTCATCAACGAGATTTCCGGCTCTTCCGTCCAGATTGAGGGTGGCAGCGCATCCAATCCCCAGATTGAGCAATGAATATCAAGAACTTCACCAATAACGGCACAGTAAACGAGGTCCACGACTCCGTCGTCGCCATCAGTCCCCAGGGCCAGCAGATCCAGCAGAACAACGTCGGCCAGCCTAAGCCTGCCTCTCCGGAGGCCCCGGCTCCTTCGCAAGTTCACCTGAATACCAAGCGCTCGACGAAATTGAATTTCTTCCGGGTTATAAAGGCTCTCTGTGACCAGGGATTCTTTGTAGATGCGTCAGGTGCCAAAGCAGACGACAAAACCGTATTCGAGGCCCTTTCCCCGGCTCTGAACGACGACTTCTCCGACTACAGCGGCCACCTTTCCGAAGGGCTTAACCACCACAACCTCACGACTCGTTCCGAGATATTCCAGAAACTCCGGGACACTTACGAGGCCTACGAGATGGACCTTCTCGAGCAGCGTAAGAACCGCTGAAAACTTTTTCCGTTCAATAGGATTCACTACGCCCAAACGGAAAAAACTTCAAACTTTTTCAGTTCAATAGAATTCACTACGCCCAAACGGGGTAAACGCCCACGCCACACCTCTTGCATTAACGGCTGATTTTGTGTAACTTAAAGGTGTAAACCTAAACACAGACTCAGCTATGAAGATCCTCATCGACAACGGCCACGGCATCGACACCAAGGGCAAGCGAAGCCCCGACGGCCGTCTCCTGGAATACGCCCAGAACCGGCTCCTTGCCAGCCGCATCGTCTCCGCCCTTCAGGCCCGGGGCCTGGACGCCTCCCTCCTGGTGCCCGAGGAAACGGACATCTCCCTGCCCGAGCGCTGCCGCCGGGTGAACCAGTGGTGCCGACAGCTGGGCCGCCAGAACGTCATCCTCATCTCCATCCACTGCAACGCCGCCGGCCACGGCGACCGCTGGCTCTCCGCCCGCGGCTGGTGCGCCTACACCACTCCCGGTCCCACCGATGCCGATGCCCTCGCCACCGCCCTCTACACCGCCGCCCAGGCCCACCTCCCCGGCCACCGCCTCCGCACCGACTACACCGACGCCGACCCCGACCTCGAGAAAGACTTCTACCTCCTCCGCCACACCGCCTGCCCCGCCGTCCTCACCGAAAATCTCTTCATGGACAACCCCTCCGACTGCGCCTTCCTCCTCAGCAAAGAAGGCCAACAATCCCTTGTTGACCTCCATGTCGATGGCATCATTTCCTACCTTGGTGTTTAGTCCTTCAAGCACCCAATCGGGACCACATAGACGCCGTCATCGCGTCGGTACGCAATCTCTCCGATGCCCACGAGAACCCAGGAAAGACGGATTCTTCATCTTGGTAGGGTCAATCTTGTCCCGGAGCTTGATGAGCGTCTGGGCACCTTCGTTAATGAGGCCCTCTCCGCCAATCTTGATCTCGATAAGGCCGTAACTGCCGTCACGCAGATGAACGATAGCATCACATTCCAATCCTTCAGAATCACGGTAGTGATATACTTCTCCAAGAAGTCCGGAAGCATAAGTCCGGAGGTCACGCACGGCCAGTCCCTCAAAGTGAAGGCCGAAGGTATTGAAGTCCGACAGCAGATCACCCGGTCCGATGCCCAGGGCGGCAGTCCCGATGGACGGATCAGAGTAGTACCTGGTGTTGGTGGTACGGATGGCAGTCTTGGACCGGAGATTGGGATTCCAGGCCTTGGATTCCTCAATCACAAAGAGTTTCCGGAGTGCTTCAATATAGGCAGAGACGGTTTCCGCATCCATCCCTTTGGGCTCGTTGGCCTGCATGTCGGCAGCAATGGTCTCGTAAGGGGCCTGTGAAGCCACGTTCCTGGCATAGGAACGCATAAGCTGACGGACACGCTCCGGGTTACGGCGAACTTTGTCCACCACGCGGTTCATATCTTTCTTGGCCACGGAATCCACATAATCGAAAGCCTGGTCCAGGGCAATGTCTTTTTCCAAGTCTATCGCAGCCGGCCAGCCGCCACGGCAGAGGACGAATGCAAGGTCTTCACGGGAGAGACTGCTTTTGGCATAGATCTTCTCCGGAGCATTGAAGAGTTCCTTCAGGCTGATGGCACCGTTGGATTCTCCGGATTCATATAGTGCCATCGGGCGCATCTTCACCCAGCCGTACCGACCAGTACCGGAGTGGCGCATCTTCTTATTCTCTTCCTGCTTTTCTTCGTCTTCTTCCTCTTCTTCAACGGGCACGGATGAACCAGTCAGGATGTAATGGCCGTTACCGGGACGATGGTCCACGTCAAATCGGATGGTATCCCAAAGTTGCGGGGCTATCTGCCACTCGTCAAGCAGACGCGGATGCTCTCCTTCCAGCAGCTCCTGAGGAGCCAGATCCGCTTTGAGGAGGTTTTCTTTCACCTTCTTGGGGTCATCCATATAGATGACGCTCTTGGCCTGCTGTTCAGCGGTAGTTGTCTTGCCGCACCACTTGGGACCTTCAATGAGCACGGCACCTTTACCAGCGAGTTTTCTCGCAAGGACAGAGTCGGCTATTCTGGGTTTGTATGTATCCATATCCTGTGTCTTTGGATGCAAAGATACAAAAAACCGGAGATTGTGGAAAAATTTTTCCGGAAATTATTGGAAATAGAATTGTTTTCCGATGTATATTAAATACCGCCGCCCTCCCACTCCGAGAGGATGGCAGTTCGTATAGCCAGAGAGTGCATCTACTTCTTTATTGCAATATACCCGCTCTCATCAATCATATCCGCGCCCTTCTGGGTAAAAAGGAATTGGTAGAGTTTATACGCCATACTCTCATGGTCTTCCGTCTTACGAACTGCCGCGTAAATACTGGATACGAAAGGATACTTGTTGGATCTCAATGATTCCTTGCTGGGGGCCACGCCGTCGATGGAAATCATATCGACCATCATTAAATCGCGGACCATTGCCGTGCAGTAGAAGAAAGGCGTGTAACCGATGCCATATTCATCGGCCTCAAGTTGTAGGTAGGGCGATGCCATCTGTGAGCCGATAATCTCATACATATAGGTCTCTTCGGTCCCGTCAATCATTTTCAGTCCATCCATAACCAGGGTTTCCATCTTCTCCTGGCTGCCGGAATCCGCATTGCGGATGTAAGGGGTAATAGCATGGTCCACCCCGCCGACCTCTTTCCAGTTGGTAATCTCACCAGTATAGATTTTCCGAACCTGGTCCGAGGTCAGGTTCTTGACGGGATTCTTTGGATTGACGATAAACACAAGGGCATCGATAGCCAATGGAGCCGTCTCCAACTCTACACCCAGCTCTACCGCAGACACCATCTCATTTCTGGAAATATCCCGGCTGGCGATAATCACGTCCGACTTGCCCTCGATGAGATTCATATAGGCTCCGTGCGTGCCGCTGCAAAGATTCTTACTCTGATAATCGTTCAGGGAGAATGGCGCTTTTTCAGAGTACAGATCCGGATTAATAACATAGACCCTTCCGCCCAACCAGTCCTGTTCCCATTTGTAAGGAACCCCAAGCAGCTTGTAGGCCACAAGGTCGCGTGCAGGCTTTGTACTTGTGGAGCAGTCCGTTAGCGGCCAGTCTTCCAGTTTGATGTCTTTCAAGTCCCCTTCGGGACTATCGATGCCATTACATCCGCAAACTATCAACGACAGCAATGCTGCGTAACTCATAATGTGCAACAACTTTTTCATACCGATATAACCCTCGTTATCTCTTTAACATACACCTTCACATCCATCGCCTTCCCGCCCTTCACGACAGCCCCGGCCCTGGTCTCCTCCAGCAGAGAAAATTTTATCATTTGAATATTGATATTGTTTATTTCTTTTCGGAGCTCGTCTATTTTTTTATTGCCAAGTTCTAATGCTTCTATCTCCTGCCAT
>OMQK01000339.1 GCA_900313205.1 uncultured Bacteroidales bacterium
AGGATGTACATCAGTTTCTTCAGCTTGGCAACTGCGGCCACGGTCATCTCTGCATAGGCCGGGATGTCTTCCTCAACCGTGCTGACGACGGCATTATGCACGCGGATAGGAGCATCGCTTTCCTTGAAATAGGGATAGAAGCCGGTCTTGCAGTAGTCCTTGTAATAGACGAGCGGTCTGTGCTCGGCATACGGGAAATCGACTCGTCCGTGGAGGATATCGTCCAGACTGGCCGGCTTTAGGGACCATCCGTTCTTGATGTTGAGGTACTCACGGAAGGATAGTGTGGGCATGGTGTAAGGGATGGTGCGACGGCTGAGGTCGGCCTTGTTTCCTTTCTGCAGGGCCAGCAGCGAACTGCCGGAATAGACGACCTGCAGGAGCGGAATGTCATCATAGATGTTCTTGATCTCGGTGGACCAGGGCTTATATTTGTGGATTTCGTCGATGTACAGGCGCTTTCCTCCCGCCTTGAAGAATGTCTGGGCCAGTTCGTAAAGGGTGTGACCGGCAAAGTAAATATTGTCGGCCGTGACATACAGCGTTTCCTCTAGGTTGTCAAATTGCTTGATGTGCTGAAGGATCATGGTAGACTTGCCCACTCCTTTCTGTCCCATGATGCAGATGAGGCGGTTGGACCAGTTGATTTTGTCGTGGAACTCCCTGACGTATGCCATGGGGGTCAGGGAAAGCTTGAGCCGGAAGGTATTGATAAGGTTCTCCATCAGGGCGTATTTTTTTTGCAAATATAGTCATTTGCACTGAAAGTAGTGCAAGAATTTATAAAAAACGCACCGAAATGAGTGCGTTCATGATCCAAATCCTTGGGATTTCATGTCAATCGGAACTTTTGTGGCATTTTGTCCGGTGTTTTTGCGGTATTTCTCCATTATAATGCAACCAAATGCAATGTGCTAAATACTTCTTATGAAATCATTTGCAAGGTGGCTTGCTGTTGGAGTCACACGAAAACCCCATTGGAGTGCATCCAGTGGGGTTTTTCATATATAATTGTCCCAAAATTGTCCCGAAGAATTTAACTTTATTCATTTTTCTCTTGACTCGTACCCTACGGCATGTATTATCTTTGCCGGCGAATAACAAAAGTGCACGAATTGTTATGGGTAAAAACAAGTTGAAAATCGGGGAGTTTTCCCGCCTGGGCAGAGTGACCGTGAGGGCACTCAAAAGCATGGGTTATTCGCTGGAAGAAATCCGGGATCTGTGGGATGATGAGCAGCATTTCCCTACGGTGGAATCGCTGGAGGAGAAGATAAGAAAGTGCGAAGACGAGCTGGCGGTGCTCAAAGAGCGGAAACGCATGCTCAAGGCGGTTGTGGCTTCCCAAAAGAAGTTGCACAAAATGGAAAAAGTTTACTTTGAATCACTTCCGGCCATTACTGTGGCCAGCCACCGAACCATCATTCCTTCTTTCGATGACCTCGGCCGCCTTTGTTATGAGGTAATCGGCCCGGAGATGGCCCGTCTGGGATGCGAATGCCCGGAACCGGGCTACTGCTACACCATCGAACACGGCGGCTACAAGCCGCAGGACATCGACATCGAGTACTGTGAGAAGGTGACTAAGAAAGGCACTGACTCCGCTCTCATCAAGTTCAAGGACATCCCGGCCGTGCCGCTGGCTGCCTGCCTGAAGGTCTTCGGCTCGTATGATAAACTGTACGACAATTACGTCGAACTCTTTGCCTATCTGGAGAAAGAGGGCTACAAGATTGCCGATGCACCGCGCGCCGTTTACATCGACGGCATCTGGAATCAAGAGGACGCCGACAAGTGGCTCACCATCATCCAGGTGCCGGTGGAAAAGGCATAATGAAAAGATTTACCCTTGCCGAATAGCGGGCGAAAAGCGTCAAAAAAATACTTTATTCGCCCACTATCTCGCAATTTATGCCAGAAAATACAATGTACAAACAATATGTAATTCAATACAAATTTGACAGATAGCGTCGCGCCATCTGTTGGAGTCACCAGAAAACCCCCATCTGACGTGTGTCAGACGGGGTTTTTCTTAAAAAATGCACAACGTTTGCACAACGTAAGGGCTATCCCACCTTGCGGATTACATCCTGCAGGCGCTGCAGGAACTTCCCGGCATGGGCGCCATCCATCTGGGTATGATGGAATTGGAAAGAAATGGGCAGATAGTAACGAAAACACTTCTTAAGGTATCGGCCCCAAATAATGAAGGGGTTGTTGAAG
>OMQK01000333.1 GCA_900313205.1 uncultured Bacteroidales bacterium
AGCCTCGTAAAGACGCACTTCGTTATCCCGGATATCGTTCCAGTTGTCGGCCAGAAACTCGAATGCCCCCTGCAAGGCGGCCGCAACATCTGGATAGGAATCTTCTATGAATTTGACATCATATTGTTGGCGGAACTCCTCCCGGGAGGAAGAACCTGCCAACTCTTTGCAAATTCTTTCCATGGCTGCCCCGGTGGAACCCATTATTCCCTTTGCCTGCTCCAAAGAAAGCCTGCTACTTGAAGTAATCATACTGTTCTGAAATCTTCTTGAATGTCTCCAATTCATTGGCCCGGATGTACCGCATCAAGGTCTGTATGTCGCTGTGTCCCGTAATCTTGCAAATATCGTACACATCCATCCCCGACAGATACATCAGCGTCGCGCCGGTGCGCCGGGCCGTGTGGGAAGTAATCAACTGATATTTCGGTGTCACCTCACGGACCAGGTTGCCGCCTTTTGTCGTTGTGGTATGGATGGGGGTTGTCAGCTTGGCCATCTGGCCGATGGTTTTGATATACTTGTTCAGCTTCTGTTCCCAGAGGGAGGGGAGCTCGGCCGGATATTTGTCAAGGATATTGCAAAGTTCCTTGCAGCAGGGAATGATGACCCGCTTTCCGGTCTTCTGCTGGATGAGTGTGATGGTCCTGATCTCGCGCTCCGTGATGGTGCCGTCCTTCTCGGTTCTACGGACCACCTGCTTCGTGATGTTGTCCTTGCTCAGATGGTCATAGTCCGACACCCGCTGCGCGGTCCAGACGCCAATCATAAAAATATCCCTCGCCTTATCATAGCAGGGGTCCATCTTAGACAAATCCACCTTCATCATCGCCTTCAGGTCCTCCCGGGTCAGATAAATCGTATCCACCATCACGCGCTGGCACTTGAAAGATTTGTAACGGAAAGCCTGGTTGACCGGATATCCGTCTTCCTCGGCGCAGGCGAGCATCGTTTTGAACAGATTGATGATTTTGCCGATGGTGTTGATCCGGTAATCCTTTCCTTTCATGAAGGCATTGAAATCCCGGTAGAAATCCATGTCCACCTTCTCAAAGACAAGAATGTTCCCGCAATGGTCCTGGTACTCCTTGAGCCGGTTCACCATATTGTTGATGGTCTTGATGGACGCCGGCGTAAAGTTGTGCCCCTTGTAGGTGGACCTGGCACCGGATTTCAAGTCTTCCAGGTATTTCTCGGCATACTGCACCAGGGAAAGCTGATTCTTCCGCTCCAGTTCCTTCCGTTCCTTTTCCTTCTTCTCCTCTTGGATCCGGCGCTCCTCCTCAAACACCACCTCTTCGACAATCTTACGCACATCGGCCGAACTCAGGGCCACGCCCTGCTCCAGCTGATAATTGATAGATTTCTCCAGTTTCCCCAGATAAGAGAAAAGCTTCGAGCCGTCCTCAGAATTCTGAAAATTGCGGAACGCGACGCCGTCCCGGCTCAGATTCCATTTCTTTACATCCACCTCAATGCCGGTGGAAACTCTTACATTCACGTGCGGATTCTTACATTGTACCCGTACATGAATAGGCGCCAGACCAGACGTCTGCTTACCTCGCAACATAAACAATGTAGCCATAAAGTGTCGTTAAAATCGTTGGTACAAAAGTACGAAAACAATTCTTTAAAACGGTACTAAAATGGTACTATTATTCTTTTACGACCCTTTACGCGCCTTAACAGACTTTGTTAAGAATTCGCTGATTATCAATAAAATAAGAGGTTTCTCCATTAAACTAAGTAATGAAAAAACCTCTTGGAGTGGAGCATAGGCATAGGGGGATCGAACCCCTGACCTTTAGATTGCGAACCTAACGCTCTACCAACTGAGCTAATACCCCGTTTGGGACTGCAAAAGTACTAAAAAACTTTTGTTCTGCAAAAAATTATCGCTTCCAGAAGCGGGAGGTGATATCCTCCCGGTGATAATACAGCCTCTGGTTGGTCGTTCGGCTGTTGAGGGGGCCGAGGGACTCGATGTAGGGGCCGGTTTTGACGAAGTCGAAGACGTCGTAAAAAACATCCTCGACCTTGTCGCGGCCGCTGTAGACAGCGAGTTCGATGCCGGGGTGGGTGTTCCTGATGTGACCGGCCAGCTTCAAAAGCGCGTCGCTGTCGCGACCCTCGCCGAGGAACAGGAAGCAGTTGATTCCGAAGTTGTCGGCGATGAGCTTGTCGATTTTGGCCGCGGTGAGCTCCTCCCCGATGTCCTGCTTGAGGAAGGGGGAGTGGCACCCGGGGCAATTACCCCGGCAGTTGGTGATTTCCACTGCCAGGGTAACGCGGTCGGGTATCTCTTCTGCGACGGTGTCCGTCAGCTCGGGGATGAATTTAAGCATCCTTCTCCTTGGGGGTGTAGAAGCGCTTGTCGGCCTCAATCTGACGAGGCTCGGCGAAGGATGAGATACGCTTCAGGTAGCCGATGACGCGGGTAAGGTAGTCCAGGTTCTCG
>OMQK01000327.1 GCA_900313205.1 uncultured Bacteroidales bacterium
GGCGTATATATTAACGAGGTTTTGAAAGGCAGCGCCGCGGAAAAGGCCGGTCTTAAGAAAAACGACGTAATCGTAGCCATTGACGGTGAGAAGATTACAGACGCTTCATCCGTACAGGCAAAGGTGAGTGGATACCACCCCGGAGACCAGGCCGATATTCTCTATTTCAGAGACGGAAAAGAGGCCCGCACAACTGTGGTTTTCCAGGCCGCTTCAACCGAAAACGGTGAAGTGGACGCGGAAGGCACCGTTGCTTTCTACGGAGCAAGGCTCAGGGCAGCCCAGAAGGGCGTTGAGATAGTTTCCGTGGGGCAGGGCAAGATGGCCGATGCCGGAGCCGAGGAGGGCGGAATCATCCTCTTTGTGAACGGAGATGCCGTTGCAAAACCGTCAGAAGTTGTGGCCAAGGCCAAGAAAGGCGCCCGCGCGGTATATATTGAAGGTATAGACCCTAACGGCAAAACTTTCTACCTGGCATTTGGGAAGTAGAAATTATTAGCACACATGAGGCAATTAAAAATCACTAAGTCCATCACCAACCGCGAGAGCGCGTCACTGGACAAGTACCTGCAGGAGATCGGCCGTGAAGAACTGGTTACTCCGGACGAGGAAGTGGAACTGGCTCAGCGTATCCGTAAAGGAGACCAGGAGGCACTGGAAAAGCTCACAAGGGCAAACCTCCGCTTTGTGGTATCCGTCGCAAAGCAGTACCAGAACCAGGGCCTTAGCCTTCCGGACCTAATCAACGAGGGAAACCTTGGTCTTATCAAGGCCGCAGAGAAGTTCGATGAAACCCGTGGCTTCAAGTTCATCTCCTACGCAGTGTGGTGGATCCGTCAGAGCATCCTCCAGGCACTGGCAGAGCAAAGCCGTATTGTCCGTCTGCCCCTTAACCAGGTGGGTTCCCTGAACAAGATCAACAAGGCCCTGGGTAAGTTTGAGCAGGAGTACGAGCGTCAGCCTTCCAATGAGGAGCTTGCAGAGATGATAGACATCCCCAAGGACAAGATTTCCGATACCCTCCGCGTGGGAAGCCGCCACGTCAGCGTGGACGCCCCGTTTGTGGAAGGAGAGGACAACTCCCTTCTTGACGTTCTCCCCAACGACGATTCCCCGTCCGCAGACCGCGGCCTGGTGAACGAGAGCCTGAACACGGAGATTGAGCGTGCCCTGAGCACCCTCACGGACCGTGAGAGAGAGATTGTGAAGTCTTTCTTCGGCATCGGCTGCCAGGAGATGACGCTGGAAGAGATTGGCGAGCGCTTCGGCCTCACCCGTGAGCGCGTGCGTCAGATTAAGGAGAAGGCTATACGCCGCCTCAAGAGCCCTTCACGCAGTAAACTTCTTAAGAGCTATCTTGGATGACCCCGGAATCTTTTATTCAGTCAAAGGCCGCTGAGGCCATCAAGGCAATCTATGGAACTGAAGTGGCGGAAACGTCACTTCAGGTTTCTGTTACCCGCAAGGAGTTTGAGGGAGACTACACCCTTGTCACTTTCCCTCTGCTTAAAATCACCCGTCAGGCACCGGACGTCACCGGCAATGCAATAGGGGAGTGGCTGGTTTCCAATGTGCCGGAAATATCGGCCTTCAACTCCGTGAAAGGCTTCCTCAACCTTTCTTTCTCTCCCGTTTACTGGAACGAGTCCCTGAAGGCAATTGCAGAAGCTCCGGATTACGGTCAGCTGCCTTCTACGGGCCGCCGCATCATGGTGGAATTCTCTTCCCCCAACACCAACAAGCCCCTTCATCTTGGCCATATCCGCAACAACCTCCTTGGCGACAGCGTGTCACGCATCCTCAAGGCCTGCGGCAATGACGTGGTGAAAAGCACCATTGTGAATGACCGCGGCGTGCATATCTGCAAGAGCATGTATGCCTGGGAGAAGTGCTTCAACGGCGCCACCCCTGAGAGCACCGGCAAGAAGGGAGACCACCTTGTGGGAGACTGCTACGTTGCCTACGCCAAGATGGAGAAAGAGCATCCGGAGGTAATAGATGATGTCCACAAGATGCTTGTGGA
>OMQK01000326.1 GCA_900313205.1 uncultured Bacteroidales bacterium
CTTTCAGTCTGCACGGGGAATGGTCTCCTGAAGGGGACGCTCCTCAGCACACCCGACATTGATACGGCCTGGGTACGGCTGGCCCCATCCTTCTACGGTGATGCCGTGAGGGAGTTCAACCATTATCCGGAGTTCTGCCTTGGATGCGCGGGCTACCTCGGGATGGCTATAGCGTTCCTCTGGGACGCGGACTGGGCCAGGTACGCGGAGGTCCCGTATGCCTTCTTCCAGGGAGAGAGGGGCTTTGACGATATGGACGACCACATCACGGACGAAATCCTCCGGGACCGCAGGCACAGCGTACCCGCCATGCAGTCTACGGCGGCGTCGGCCTATCATTTCCTGATGAGGGAAAGCCCGGAGCCCGGGACGGCCGAGGCCTACAGGATGTTTCTAGCAACAGTTGAAGTTATGTTCAAGATTGGTGCGGCCATCGAACTCTGCCGCCTGGGATATATATTTGAGAAAGTCAATATAGAGAGATGACCACCCTTGGAATATATCTTATCGGCATCAACATCCTGACCTTTCTCATCTACGGAGCAGACAAGTGGAAGGCCAGGAGGGACAGGTGGCGTATCCCGGAGGACACCCTCATATGGATGGCCATCGTGGGCGGCAGCATCGGGGCTCTTCTTGCGATGTACCTCTTCCGCCACAAGATCAGGGACAGGAAGTTCACCCTTGGCGTACCGGCCATCATCGCTGTGCAGGTAGCCGTTTATTACTTCTTCCTGAGATAAATATTGCTATGCTCCCAGCGTCGCAACCATCACGGCCTTGATGGTGTGCATACGGTTCTCGGCCTCGTCGAAGACTATGCTGGCGGGGCTTTCGAACACGTCCTCAGTGACTTCAACGCCATTGAGGCCGAACTTCAGGAAGACGTCCTCTCCAACCTTTGTCTCACGGTTGTGGTAGGCGGGGAGGCAGTGCATGAACTTGCACTTAGGGTTACCCGTAGCGGCCATAAGTTCGGAATTAACCTGGAAGGGCTTAAGAAGTTCAATGCGCTCTTTCCACACTGAATCCGGTTCTCCCATGGATACCCAAACGTCCGTGTAGAGGAAGTCGCAGCCCTTTACGCCGGCCTTGGGGTCATCCGTGATGGTGATGCGGGCACCGGTTTCCTTTGCAATCTCACGGCACTGCTCCACAAGTTCCGGAGCGGGCTGGAGGGCCTTAGGGGCCACAATCCTCACGTCCATTCCCATCTTGGCGCCGCCAACGAGGAGGCTGTTTCCCATATTGAAGCGGGCGTCTCCAAGGTAGGCGTAGGAAACCTCACGGAGGGGCTTGTCCACGTGCTCACTCATGGTGAGGAAATCGGCCAGTATCTGGGTGGGATGGAACTCATTGGTAAGGCCGTTCCAAACGGGAACTCCGGCATACTGCGCCAGTTCCTCAACGGTCTTCTGGGCAAAGCCGCGGTACTCAATTCCGTCGTACATGCGGCCAAGCACGCGCGCGGTGTCCTTCATAGACTCCTTTATGCCGATCTGGCTGCCCGTAGGGCCAAGGTACGTCACATGGGCGCCCTGGTCATAGGCCGCGGTTTCAAACGCGCAACGGGTGCGGGTGGAAGTCTTTTCAAAAATGAGGGCTATGTTCTTGCCCTTGAGGCGCGGCTGTTCGCAGCCTGCATATTTTGCTTTTTTGAGTTCTGCGGCAAGGTCCAGGAGATACTGGATTTCCTTGGGGCTGAAGTCCAGCAGCTTAAGGAAGCTGCGGTTTCTGAGATTGTATGCCATAGTTTTTAAGGAATTATTCTGGTTCCGCAGGCGGGGTTTTCAAGTTCCCCTGCCTCCGTTATTATACACTGTTTTCCGCCGTTTTCCACAAACATGATGGCGGCTCTCACCTTGGGTGCCATGGAGCCTTCGGCAAACTGACCCTGCGCAAGGAGCTCCTTTGCGCGGGCCACGGTAATGGTGTCCAGGGCTTCCTCGCCGGGCTTGCGGAAGTTGATATACACCTTGGGGACGTCCGTGAGGATGTAGAATTCATCGGCCTTCATTGTGACGGCGGCAAGGGCAC
>OMQK01000324.1 GCA_900313205.1 uncultured Bacteroidales bacterium
AGATGACCTTGCTGGATGTGATGCCAAATCGCTATGCCTACTATACAAATGGTAACAGAAATGCAAAGCTTGGTGCCGACTTCTATCCTGGAGAGTATCAGATTACCTACAATGACGAAGCCAAC
Source organism: uncultured Bacteroidales bacterium (assembly GCA_900313205.1). Classification (GTDB taxonomy): domain Bacteria; phylum Bacteroidota; class Bacteroidia; order Bacteroidales; family UBA932; genus Cryptobacteroides. The sequence goes on from OMQK01000324.1 coordinate 126, forward strand.
ACGTTTACACTGGTAGCAAAGAGCCCGAAACCGGCTCCCAAACCCCTTGAGTCCCTCTATCTTGTCAACAATGCCGGCACGGTGTGGAACATGTCCTTAGTTAGCGGACTCCACTTCTGCACAAATGACAGTGCCGCCGAGGTCGGGACATCATTTGTATTTGCCGAAAAAGTGAATGACGGTGCCATTGACTGGAGCGCCCGCGTTTATGGCATGAAGGATGGGAAGATCGCTCAGATTGTAGAAGGTGGTGATTATATCCCCATTGATCCCGCTTATGCGACAAATAACAAAAAACCATGCCATGGAAGTTGTATATCGCGAGGGAATATGGAAATCCGGTTTCGGAGACCTGGGCAACGGAACATCCGTAATATGGGTTCAGACCCTGCCTCATAATGCCGAAGTATTCTTCTATGGATTTGACAAGCCCATTGCCCAGATGGTGAATCTGGCAGTTTTTGACCGTATAGATGAGGTCAACTTCTGTGCACGCTACATTGGCGTAAGCGAAAACTACGAGATGTATTTCCGCCCGGAACAGGGATGGATTATCCTCACCAACAACATCTGCGCTAAGCAAAAGCTTCTCATAGGCAAGAACGCCAGCTTCGGCCAGGCGCCTTACACTGAGTTCCCTATCATTGAGACCGACATTCCCCGCCTTGCAGGTCAGACCCTTCCTCTGAACCGCATTGACGAAGACACGTACAGTGCTTATATTTACATGGCTGCCGACTCAAGTTTCCAGCTGTACACGGACTATACCTGGGGAAGCCTCAACAGCACATGGGAATCTTCGACTCCTGGCATTGTGACGAGGGAAAACTTCTATGCCAAACTTGGCGCAGAGTTTACTCCTGGACTGTATCAGGTTACTTATAAGGAGTCTGCAAACACCTTCAGCCTTACAGCCAAATGATTACAAGGCTTTTCAAGCTTATCGTAGCCACCGCCATTTGCATGGCGGTGGCTTATAGCTGCAGGCCCGCGGAATCCAAATGGGTCTCCGGATGCGACTATATCCCTTCCACTGCCATTAACCAACTTGAAATGTGGCAGGAGGACAGCTTTGACCCCGAGACCATAGACAGGGAACTTGGCTGGGCCCAGGAGCTGGGCTTTAACTGCATGAGAGTTTTCCTGCACCACCTGCTCTGGGAACAGGACAGGGATGGTTTCGTTTCCAGAATGAACAAATACCTGGAGATATCTTCCTCACACGGGATACAGACCATGTTCGTATTCCTGGATGATTGTTGGGACGAACGCGCCGCACTTGGTAAACAGAGAGAGCCGTTAAAGGGCGTACACAACTCCGGTTGGGTAAAGGACCCTGGAATCCTGTACTTCGGTCCATGCGGAAGCGGATGCACCTATGCCGAGGATACAACCGCCATTGTAACCGTTCTGGAAAAATACGTCAAGGATATCCTCACAACGTTCAGTGACGACAAACGTATCTACGCCTGGGACCTCTACAACGAGCCCGGAGGCGGCCAGGATCCGGACCGTTATTGGGAACGCTCTTTCCCCCTGCTGAAGGACATCTTCTCATGGGCGAGGGAAGTATCACCCTCACAGCCTATTACGGCTGGTATATGGAGCACCCGCCTTGTCGAGATGAATGAGTGGCAGGCCCGTAATTCCGACATTGTCACCTACCACACCTACGAGCCTATGGAAGAGCATCAGAAACTAATTGATGCACTTAAGCCGTATGGAAAGCCCATGGTGTGCACGGAATACATGGCCAGGACAATAGGAAGCACCTTCCAAACTGTGTTGCCGTCTTTGAGGGAGCAGGGGATAGGTGCAATCAACTGGGGCCTTGTACGCGGAAAGACCAACACTATCTTTCCGTGGGGCTCTCCGGAAGGTACCGAGGACCCCGATTTGTGGTTCCATGACATCTTGAATCCTGACGGAGTGCCGTTCAGCGAGGAAGAAGTGGCTGTAATTAAATCCGTTTGCCGGAAATGATTAAACTCTTTGCATTATTTCTGCTGTCGGTAATTCCGTTCCCCAATTACTATAAAGCGCTTGGGGGATACTGCGCCGGCAATTCCGTCAGCGAAGCTGTCGATCCGTCCATGGAGATTGAAGAGTATTCAATCTCCGTGGACTGGGCCGAAGCGAAAATAGTGGCTGGAAGTCCAATCGGCCTTATGTATGCCCGTGAAACCCTTTCCCAACTGCGTGATGAGAATAAGGGCCGAACCCCGCGGGTGCTTATTAATGACAAGCCGCGCTATGCTCACCGTGGCATTGAACTGGACTGCTCCAGACACTTTTTCTCCATAGCTGAAGTGAAGAAGGTGCTGGACATCAT
>OMQK01000322.1 GCA_900313205.1 uncultured Bacteroidales bacterium
TCTTAAAGGCAAGTGGAGTTATGCCAAAGCCGTAGTAGAGGCGCACAGGGAGTACCGAAAACTAAGACGCCCCGGGGAGATTCCCGCGGAGCGTCATAAACCTATAGGCCTATATAAAGGCTGGATTGTTCCTAAAGGGCTGTTCTAGGGGCGTTTGAAGCCGTCTGCTTCACATTTTGCCGATATTGTCTTGATGCGGGTTGCAACATCCGGATGAGTGGAGAAGAGGTTGCTCACCGGGCCGCTCACAGATCCTCCTGATGATTTCTGGAGCTTCTCAAAGGCCTGAACCATGGTCCAGGGATTGCGCTTTGCTGCAACAAGGAAGGAATAGCTGAATTCATCGGCCTCACTCTCTTGCTTCTTTGAATAATGGGCCTCTATCATGGCCTGGCCGATGGCGCCAAGCTGGGAGTCCGTGAGGGCAGCAACCTTGTCTGATGTTGCGGCAAGACCCTCAAAGGCGGCGCTTGTAAGGAGACTCCGGCGCATCTGCTGATAGGTATGCTCCAGTGCAACGTGACCAATTTCATGGCCGATAACCGTGAGGAGTTCTTCATCCGTCATGAGATCCATGATGCCTGTATAAACGCGTACAGAACCGTCTGCGCAGGCAAATGCGTTAACCTCCGGATTCCTGTACACCTTGTAGTTGAGGGGCTGGTCTCCTATGTGGGTGAGCTTTCCAACAAGGTTATTGAGCCTCTTGGTATAAGGGTCCGTTGCTGGAAGCACTGCGCTCTGGGCGTCCAGCTGGGTGATGTACTGGGACACATAAGCCTGGACATCGGCCTTGGGGAGCGTAAGTGCCTGGGCGGCATATGCTCCGCTCTGGAGAAGCCTCTGGGAGTTTACATTCTGGAGTGCGGCGCATGAAACCATTGAAAGGGCCGCGGCAACGATGACAAGTAAGCGTTTCATACTAAGAATCAATTTGCACAAATTTACAAAAATTAATGGAAAAAGCGTATCTTTGTGAATGAATAAACGCTTTAGGGTATGAAAATTATCATCGAAGGAGCCGGACAGGTGGGAGCGCACCTTGCAAAGATGCTCTCCAACGAGTCCAATGAAATAACGGTCATAGACCCGGATCCGGAGCGCATCCGTTCCCTGAGCCAGACCGCAGACGTAGCCACCATCATCGGCGGCCCGTCATCCATCCCGGATTTGAAAGAAGCCGGAGCCACTTCGGCCGATCTTTTCATAGCCGTAAATCCCCTTCAGCCCCAGAGCGTGAACATTGTGAGCGCCCTTCTGGCCAAGAAACTTGGCACCAGGCGCGTTGTTGCCCGCGTGGACGACGAAGACTTCCTGTCCCCTGAAAACAAGCTCCTTTTCAAGGACATGGGCCTTGACATGATGTTCTTCCCGGAAAAGAGCGCCTCCGATGAAGTGGACGACATGCTCCGCTCTACGGCATCCACCGACACCCTTGAATTTGCCCGCGGAAAACTCCAGCTTGGCGTATTCAAACTGGACGACGACTCCCCCCTTCTGGACATGACCGTGGCAGAGTTCTCGCAGGCCATCACCCAGCTCCCCAATGGTGCCGAATTCCGCATTGTAGCTATCTCCAGGGGCAATTCCACAATCATCCCAAAGTTTGATTCCACCTTCAAGCCGGGAGATTACCTTTATATCATCAGCTGCCGTGACGGCATGCCCGCCCTCATGAAATACCTGGGCAAGGATAAGCTGGAGATCCGCCGCGTACTCATCCTCGGAGGCAGTGAGATTGGCCAGATGGTAGCCGCCCGCCTTGCCGCCCGCAAAATGGACGACATAAAGATCATAGACATCAATCCCAAGCACTGCACAAATCGCAAGCAACTGGTAGGCACTTGGTACACTCGCCCCTGTTTCCCATTTGCGAATAGCCTCGGCAACGACCTCAATTCCAACCTTTTGCAGCATTTTTCCAAACTCCGGTCGGCTTAGCTTCGCTTTTGTTCTCTCCTCGGCAATTCGCTTCCCAATCGTATTATTATCTCTCTCTTTGCTAACGGAATAGGACCTTGCGATTCTATGCTTCTGCAGTGGGATTATGTCGCGGTTAGCCAT
>OMQK01000319.1 GCA_900313205.1 uncultured Bacteroidales bacterium
GCTCTCATAGAGACTTACGCAGTGAATATTGACCCGGAACTCCACAAGGAGGTTCTGGAGCGCTACAAGGCCCTGAATCTCAAGCCTTACGGAGGCTTTATCAATCCTGAAATCCAGATAGTCTACGGAGAGGACGGCTCAGTCAAGGATTACGTCCCCGTGTATACCGACGACTACCTTGGCCAGATGCTCCTCTACGGCAAGAAATACGGTACGCTGTGATTCTTCAGGAATACAGGAATTACCTTATGATAGAGCGTAGGATGTCACCTAACACGGTGGCATCCTATTGTCACGATGTAAAGTCTTTCCTCCAGCACTCAGGGCTTGATCTAAAGAGAATAACATCCTCTGGCATTGAGAATTATCTTGGATCAATTGATGTATCAAAGAGGAGTTCCGCAAGGATACTGAGTTCTCTCAGGAACTTCTTTGACTGGTGCGTGCAGGAGGGAGAGGTAAAGGAGAATCCCGCGGCGCTTGTAGACTCCCCTAAACTTGGAAAATACCTTCCCGCGGTTCTAAGCGTTGAGGAAGTATCGGCCATAATGGATTCCGTAGACTTAAAGGCATCTTCCGGCAAGCGTGACCGCGCCATCCTTGAGGTACTTTACGGCTGCGGGCTGCGCGTATCGGAGGCTGCTGCTCTGCGCATTTCCAGGATTAACTTTGAGGACGGATTTGTGGATGTGATAGGCAAAGGAGACAAGCAGCGCCTGGTTCCGCTTGGAGAAATGGCGGCCGATGCAATCAAGGCTTACCTTGGAGACAGGCCCCTTCCCTATTCAAGGGCCCAGGAAGACATCCTGTTCCTCAACCGCTTCGGGAAGTCCCTCAGCAGGGTTTCAATCTTCAACCTTGTAAAAAAGCAGGCCATGATTGCCGGAATCAATAAGGAAATCTCCCCTCACACATTCCGTCACTCCTTTGCCACCCATCTCATAGAAAACGGGGCCGATTTAAGGATTGTCCAGGAAATGCTGGGACACGAATCAATCCTCACTACGGAAATCTACACCCACATAGACTCATCAACCTGGCACAAAGCCGTCCTGGAGCATCATCCACGCCGATAAAACAAGAAAACCGGCCTTCAAGACTGAGCCTGGAGTGCCGGTTTCTTGACGTGTACTAAAACCTAAACCTACTATATAGATGCAGGAAAAAATAAAACGTTGCAAAAAAAATGAAAATTTTTGCAACGTTTTTTGAAAAATTATTCCTCCACCGGTTTTTGTGGCTCCGGAGATACCGGTTTAGGCTTTGTATTGAGGGCGCTCATTGCCCTTTGCACGCCAATGGTGGAGAAATCCTTGCACCCCTGAATAATTTTGGCCGCAAGGTCCGGAACCGCTTTCTTTTCTTCCTCCGACAGCTCTCCAAGGACATAGTCTATCTGGCCGCCGTGAGAAAACTGGTTGCCAATCCCAACACGGATCCTGGTCCATTTGTCTGTTTCAAGACATTCAGTGATGTTTTCAAGGCCGTTGTGACCGCCTGAAGAGCCGTTGGCCCTCATGCGGATGGATCCGAACGGAAGATTGATGTCATCCGATATCACTATCAGATTCTCAAGTGGCAGATTAAGCTGCTGCATCCAGTATCTTACCGCCTTTCCGCTCAGATTCATATAGGTGGACGGCTTCAGGAGCACAAACCACCTGCCTTTGAAAGACACTTCCGCCACAGAGCCGTAGCGGTCTGTCCTGAAAAGGACATTGGATGCCTGAGCCCAGGCATCCAATACCATAAATCCCATGTTGTGACGGGTATTGGCGTATTCTGCGCCAATATTCCCAAGACCGACAACGAGGTACTCTGCCATTTCCAGAGATTACTCCTGAGCTGCCTTGGCTGCTTCCTGAGCGGCCTGCTGCATAGCACGGGTGGTCTTGACGGAGCAGATGATGGTGTTCTTGTCGGAGACAATCTGGAGACCTTCGAACTTGAGGTCGCCGGCCACCATACGCTTGTCCAGATCCAGCGGAGTCACATCAACATCCAGCTGATCGGGGAGGTTCTTCATGAGACCGCAAACCTTGAGGGCGCGGGAGCTCTGAACGAACTTACCACCAGCCTGTACACCCTTGGGGTGACCGGTGAT
>OMQK01000318.1 GCA_900313205.1 uncultured Bacteroidales bacterium
GGATTTCATGTAACCCCTCCAGGAACCGGAGGTTCGAGATTCGGAGTGTTTGGTCTACTAAACAAGCCGGCCTAAGGGCTGGCTTTTTCGTACATGCCGCCACGCGTCCACCCGGGCCGTGGCCGTTGAATGTATTGATCTGATTATCAGACGCTTCCATCATTTTGACCGAGCAAACAAGCCAGGTCAATTATTCATAATCAATTGATCTATCGTTAGTTCCATTCGACGCTATGATGCACACTATCTCAACAGATATTTCAGCCGGCTTGCATATTCGATATACTCCCTAAAACCATCTCGACGATTATCCCACTCATCAATTCGCCAGGCTCCACTCTCAAATAGGAGATACATGGTGTGACGGGAATATTCATCCGTTGATCCAGGCGCAAAAATGTCCGGATGATGAATCGTGATCAGAACCTCTCATGTTTCCGGGGTTATTGAGGTGTATCTGAAAGATACGGTAGTCGTTTCCTTATCAAAATAAGACTCCTCAAACAAGATGTCGTACCAGTAATAGATCAGATCATTTCCGTCAGTCCGGCATTCGCATACCTCCTCTTCCCAAAAAGATAGTTCTTCAACTTCTTTCAACAGGCCGTAGAAATCAGTAGAGAACGCCGCGGAATCGACCTCCGACAACAATTTATGGTCTGGTATCTGTTTGAAAGCCCATTCGCACCATTCCTGTGTCGGCGGTGTCGGTTCCTGTCCATGGGCGACAAAGGCAGAAAGAAAGCAGATTAATACGAGAATGGCCTTATTCATAGGCTGGTTTATGTTTAGTTTTCAGAGATTAAACGATCCATGAGCCACCCTTGTCCGGGCCTTCTCTTTTGATAACGCCTTCGGCTTTCAGTTTGGCGAGGTGCTTTTCGACGGCTTTGGGGGTGATTCCGATGACTTCGGCGAGTTTTCGGGCCGAATAGTTGGGGTGAACTTTGAGCAGTTGGAGGATTTTCTCCCTACTTTTTGGTCTCTTCTCCCCTATTGGCTGGGGTTTCTCCCCACCATCACCCATCGACCTAAGGAATGCGTCGATGTCCGAGGACAGTGTCTTGATCATTTCGCCCGTCATGAAATCCAGGAAAACGGACATATCATCCGCCTCCCGGGTTGCGATGAGGGCATTGATATAATCCCCCTTGTCTTCCTTGAGCACCTTGGCAGGAATCAGGCCGGATTCGAATTGAATGTGGTTCATGACAAGGCGGGCCATGCGTCCGTTCCCATCGACCCAGGGATGGATGGTCACCAGGCGATAATGGGCCTCGAAACTGACATTGAGCCAGTCACAAAACTCCTGCAACTTGGCGGGAACCTTCTGGTAACTCAGATAGGACCTGCCTCCGACTCCAGCCGTGACATTGACCAATCGCAGGTCGCCGTTGGCGGAAGAGAAGTCGCCGAGCGCGGTATTGTAAGTTGAACCCGTATTCTGCATGACCAGCCGGGACAAGGCCTTCAGCAAATCGACAGTGATGTCCGCGTGAGTCTTGGCCAGACGGATACTTTCCTCATATGCCCGCTTCAGATCCAAGTTCATCATCTGCTCCACCAGGGGTTTCCCCTTTGCGGTAATTCCCTCGTCAAAAAGCAGTTGATTCTCGATCTCTGTCACCGTCGATCCTTCGATAGCGGTGGAATGGGTAATGATGGAATACAGATAGAACTTCTCGTAATCTATCTGCGAGTCGATTCCCAATTGTTTATACCGCTCAATAAGGGTCGTCAATTGTTCCTTCTTGGTCATAGTCTTAGCCTATCACTTCGCAAAGATATGATTTTCTCCCTACTTTTTCAAGTTTTCTTACTACTAATTCCGGTTTTCTTACGACTTTTGATGCCGGAATAAATGTCGGAATAACCGTCGGAATAACGAGCAGGCCCGACAATTTGTAAAAATAATTCAACCTTCTTGAGATCCTCCAGAAGGTTCGAGATTTTACCTGAGTAGTCTACTAAGAAATACCATTCTATTCTTGCCGATATCGGCAAGAATTATTATATTTGTATCGGCATAGAAGCATTAATTGCCGATAGATTATGGAATTCATTACCGTCAGTCAATATGCAGAATTGCATAACCTTTCTGAACGCACTGTGCGAAACTGGTGCAGCGAAGGGAAAATGGACGGGGCTTTTCTTTCGGGAAAGACCTGGATCATTCCTGCCGACACCCCGCTGCCCAGAAAGGGGAAACGCAGGGTCAGTCCACTTATGAAGCGCCTCAGGGAGGAAAAAGCAGGAAAAGTGAACGGGGGCATCTACCATAGAACCCAGATTGACCTCACTTACAATTCCAACCATATCGAAGGCAGCAGGCTTACCCATGAGCAGACGCGCTACATTTTTGAAACCAACACCATCGGCATAACGGACGAAAGCGTGAATGTCGATGATATCGTAGAAACAACCAACCACTTCCGTTGCATCGATCTTATCATTGACCGAGCTGAGGAAAGGCTCTCGGAATCTTTCATAAAAGAGTTGCACCACACCCTGAAAACCGGGACATCCGATAGCAGGAAGGATTGGTTTAATGTCGGTGACTATAAGAAGCTTCCCAACGAGGTAGGGGGGAAAGCTACCTGCCCTCCTGAACAGGTCCATCAGAGAATGAAAGCACTTCTTGCCGCCTACAACGCCAAGAAAGAGAAATCACTGGAGGACATCATTGACCTTCATCAGAGGTTCGAACTCATCCATCCATTCCAGGACGGAAACGGACGAGTCGGCCGTCTGGTGATGTTCAAGGAATGCCTGGCCAACGGTATCGTTCCGTTTATCATTACGGACGACCTCAAGTTTTTCTACTATCGTGGCCTTCGTGAATGGGGACACATCAACGGTTATCTGACTGACACTTGCCTCACGGCCCAGGACAACTACAAGGCTCTTCTGGACTATTTTAAAATAAAGCACTGATAATCAATGAGTAGAATTATATCAACAAGGCCTGATCCGGACTCGGCTTTTCCAAATCCGAAGATCCCTAGTCTTTGCTTTATCAAGAATGTGGTAAAGAATCCCCGTATCATCATCGGGAACTACACATACTATGATGACGTGGATGGTGCGGACCAGTTTGAGAAACACGTAACACACTTCTACGATTTCATCGGCGACAAACTGATTATCGGGAAATTCTGCGCCATCGCCAAAGGCATTGAGTTCGTGATGAACGGGGCCAACCACAGAATGGACGGTGTGACGACCTATCCATTCTACATAATGGGTGGAGACTGGGGCAGCGCCATTG
>OMQK01000317.1 GCA_900313205.1 uncultured Bacteroidales bacterium
CAGGCGGCGGGCCAGCCCTCTTTCTCAAACGGCTTGTTGTATGCGCCAAAGGACATTTTCTGAAGGATTGTGGGCCTGAAACGCCATCCTTTTATGCGGCCGATAATCTTTGCCAGAAGTATGCCCGCGCCCTTTGCGGGATTATCCGAGGGGCAGCCGCACACAATGAGGCTGTCGATGAGGCTGTCATAGCGCTTGGCATAGGAACGCACCACCATTGATCCCATGCTGTGCCCGAAGAGCGTGAACGGAATTCCCGGCCACTTCTTCTTTGCCCACAGAGTCACTTCCCTGGTGTCATCAACCATGGCAAGCCAGCCGCCCTTACCCATATAACCAAGGTCATCGGCCGATTTCACAGAAGCGCCGTGGCCCCTGTGGTCATGGCACACTACGGCATAACCGTTCTGGCAAAGGTATTCCATTAGCGGGATGTACCTTTCCTTGTGCTCGCACATTCCGTGTGCAATCTGGACAATGCCCTTGGGAGCCTCCGAGGGCTCTGAATAGATGAGTGATAGTTTTAGCCCGTCTACGGGGGAAATGACTGAGTCTGAGTTCATAATAAATGGTTTGTTCCTACAAATATAGTGGATTTCTCTTAGAACGGCACCACCATCCTGAAAGTGATGTTACGGCCCATGTTGAATATGCCGATGTCCTTCAGGCGACTGAGGTGCGGGGCGTATATGGCGTCCGTGAGGTTAGAACCTATAAGGTATAAGGAGAAGCGCGTCTTCCCGGCAATCACCACATCCGTTCCGGCCGATGCTCCAAGAAGGAGGTACCCCGGCGTTGCATTCTCCGTGCCGTCCTTGGCGTAGAAGTGGTCCTGGGGCATATTCCAGTCAAGATTGAGGGACAGGAAGGCATTGTTGAAGATATTCTGGCCGTGGCTTATCTCCCACTTAATATCAGAGAAAAGGCGCGGGGCCGGGATAAGCGGCAGGAAGTCTCCGGAAGCCTCACGGGCATAGACGTAGGAGAATGCGCTGCTAAGATGCAGCTGATGGATGGGGTGGACATCTATCCCCACTTCGCCTCCTGCAAGGTGCGCAAGGCCGCTCCGGAAGGCATAAACCGGGAGGCCTTCATCTGAAACAGCTCCGTTTCTTGCCGCATAGATGTAATTGTCTATGCGGCTTGCAAAAAGGGCTGCCAGGACGGATACATAATTGGACGTGAAATCCAGGCCCAGATCACCCTGAAGGCTGTATTCCGGCTTCAGGTCCCTGTTTCCAACCTCAAAGCGGAAGGTTCCTTCATGCTCACCGTTGGAGCCAAGTTCCGCAAGATTGGGGGCGCGGAATCCGCGGGCTGCATTTGCCCTCAGCGTGAAGTGTTCTCCAAGCGGACGCACAGCTCCAATGCTGGCGCTTATGCCGGGGAAACGGCGGCTGAAATCCTCAAACCGCCCTTCAAGGGCTTCGCTGTGGAGCCAGCGGATATCGGCCCGTAAACCGCCGGAAAGGGTCCATTCCCCAAGGGTTTTTGAGGCGGTTGCAAAGATGCCGGCGTCAAAGAGGCTGTAGGCTGGGATGAGGTATTCGTCGCCAAGGTTGCTGCTCCTCTGCCCCATTCCAGCTACTCCAAATGCTGTTTTCCAGCCTTCCCAGAGGCTCCCCTGCCAGCGGATGTCGTAGTTAAGGGTGTTAAGTTTGAAGTCAAGGCCGGGCTCTGATGCACTCTCCTCAAACTCCTGACGGCGGTTCTGCTGCCAGCCAAGGAGCACCTTCATGTTGCCGGGACCAAGGTGGATGGTGTTGTCCAGCACAGCCTTGTAATGGCGCACCTGCTGGAACGGAAGCCCGGGCATATAGCCAAAGTTGTCACCCTCCCCTTCTATCATTCCGTGTGTAAGGTGGAAGTAGGAGAAACGCAGCCTGGAGTATCCCCATCGGCCATTTTTACCTATTAAGGCCGATGCCGCCCTCTGCCGGAACCCGGAATTTGCCACGGGACCGTTGGAGGCGTTGGAGTACGCGCGGGCGTATTTGTCAGAGAACCGGCCGCCAAGGATCCAGCCCTTGACATTTCCGTCTGCGGCAAGGGAATAAGCTGCAAGGCCGTTATTGGTCTGGTACTCCGCCTCTGCGCTTCCGCCAAACTCTCCCGGGCCGCGCACAGGCT
>OMQK01000329.1 GCA_900313205.1 uncultured Bacteroidales bacterium
CGATGGAAGAGTGAAGCCAGTACAGCTTGCCGCCTTTTTCAAAAAGGCCAGGTTTATTCTGATCTGCCATAGCTTATGCCATTTCTTTGATCATGAGGTCAATACCCTTCTGGATAATGGCCTGGATCTCGTTCTTGGAAGGGTCTACGTAGTCGCACAGGGCAAGGTCTTCCGGAAGTACTTCGTAGATACCGAACTGCTCCATCTTCTCAATGTCACCTGCAAGGCAGGCCTTGATGAGGTAGATGGGGAAGATGTCCATGGGGGTGACATACTCAAAGCACTTGGTTTCCACAAAGGCGCGGGGACCGCCGTGGAGGTTGGTGTCCATCTGGTACTTCTTTGAGGGGGTGAGCCATGAGAAGTAGCACCATGAACTTGAGTGCACCTTGGGACGGAAGGGCTTTGCCCAGCCAAACCATTCGCGCTCATAGCCTTCATGAAGGAGGGTGAGCTGGTTCTGGAAGAAGCCAAGGTAACCGTCTTTGCCAAGGGTTTCACCGGTAAGGGCGTCTCCGCCGATTACACGGACTTCCGGCATTACGTGGGTAATCTCACTCACGGGAGTGCCGGGAAGACATTGGACGTATGCGTTGTGGGTTGCGGCAGGGCCGGTAACAGCCACCTTGCGGGTGAGCTCCAGTTTTCCGGTATTGATAAGGTGGCCGATAGCGGCAAGGTGCAGAAGGGATACCGTCCACACGGTCTCACCCTTCATGATGGGGGAGATGTGGCTTATCTGGACGCCTACGTTACCTGCAGGATGGGGACCGCTCACCTCATGGAGGGTGACGTTCTCAAGCTTGTGGAAAGGCGTTGAGGCCGAATTTTCCCTGCGGATTGAAACGTGCACGGGCGCTATCTTGCCAAGGGCGTCTGCGCCGGCCTGGATATCTCCGAGGGCATCTCCCAGGACAAAGTCTTCATTTGGAGCAAGGGGAGCTGTACTGAATGATGAAACGAAAATTGCCTTGGGAGTAAGGGAAGGGTCTGCCATGACGCCGTAGGGGCGCTGGATGAGAGCTCCCCAGAGGCCGCTCTTGAGGAGCAGGGCGCGGACGTCTGCGTCCGTGGCGGGAGCCTTGGCGCCAAAGTCCACGGCTTCCTGCTTTCCGGAGGCCTTTACCAGAACCGCAAGCAATTTTCTCTTTTCACCCCTAACGATCTGCTGCACGGTGCCGCTGACGGGCGAAGTGAGGAGGATCTCGGGGTTTTGTTTGTGAGCCATAACGGGGGAACCGGCAAGCACCGCATCACCTTCCTTCACCAGGAGCCTGGGGAGGAATCCTTTGAAATCGGTAGGTTTTACGGCAACTACGTCAGGAGTAACCCGCCTTATGACTTCCGGGGCTGCCGCACCGTCAAGAGGTACGTTCAGACCCTTTTTCAAAGCGAGATTGTTTGACATTATTGATAAGGTTTTGTGCATTTACAAAAATACTGTGCGAAGTTACGAAAAAATTGCTAATTTCGCGTAATAAAATTGGGCTGTATGAGCGAGATTTTGAAGGATTTGAACGATGAGCAGAAAAGGGCGGTGGAGTGTGTCAGCGGGCCAATGCTCATAGTGGCGGGAGCAGGATCTGGAAAAACCAGGGTTTTAACTTCCCGGATTGCATATCTGATAGAGAACGGGGTGCCTCCTGAGCGCATCCTGGCCCTTACTTTTACCAAGAAGGCCGCCGGGGAAATGAAGGACAGGATAGGCCTCATGGTAGGGGAAAGGAAGGCCCGCCGCATATGGATGGGTACCTTCCACTCCGTGTTCATAAGGTTCCTGAGGGACTACGCCGGTGTGATCGAGTTCCCGCCCACCTTCACCATCTATGACCAGACAGATTCAGTGAGCGCGGTGAAAACCTGCATCAAGAACCTTAATCTGGACGACAAACTCTACAAGCCCAAGGAAGTGCTCTCACGCATTTCCAAGGCAAAGAATGACCTTTTACCGCATCTATGCCGCCTACTGCGCCTTATGCAAGCAGTCCGGCGTCATGGACTTCGATGATATTCTCCTCTATATGAATATCCTCCTCAAGAGGTCTCCGGAGGCACTTGAGGATATATCGGCCCGCTTTGACCATATCCTAGTGGATGAGTACCAGGACACAAATATGGCCCAGTACCTCATCCTCCTCAAGCTTGCGGCACGCCACCGGAACATCTGCGTGGTGGGAGACGACTCCCAGTCCATCTACGGCTTCCGCGGCGCCCAGATCCAGAACATCCTGAATTTCCAGAAGGATTTTCCCGGGGCAAAGCTCTTCAGGCTGGAGAGGAACTACCGCTCCACCCAGAATATAGTAAATGCCGCCAACACCCTAATTGCCCGTAATGAAGGCAGGATCCCCAAGGAGTGCGTCTCCATGGGGGAGAAGGGTGAACCAATCCATCTTGTGCGCACCTTCACGGAGCAGGAAGAGGCAATGCAGACGGCATCGTCCATCATTCAGCGCATACGCAC
>OMQK01000316.1:0-3903 GCA_900313205.1 uncultured Bacteroidales bacterium
GCCGATATAGAGTCCGTGCAGGTGTTTGGGGAGAACCTCAGGCAGCTTCTTCTGGCACCTCCCGTTGGTCAGAAGCGCGTTATGGCAATAGACCCCGGTTTCCGTACCGGCTGCAAGGTAGTGTGCCTGGATGCCCAGGGAAACCTCCTTTGCCACGACGTTATCTATCCACATCCTCCTGTTCCCAAAAAGATTGAGGCAATAACCAAGGTGGCAGATCTTGTTGAGAAGTATGACATAGAGGTGATTGCCATAGGAAACGGCACTGCAGGCCGTGAGACAGAGGATTTCATCCGTAAGGTCGGCCTCCCGGAGAGCATCCGCGTGTTCTCCGTGAGCGAAGACGGCGCCTCCGTGTATTCCGCATCGGATGTGGGCCGGGAGGAATTCCCGCAGTACGACGTAACGGTACGTGGAGCGGTTTCTATCGGCCGCAGGCTTATGGATCCTCTTTCTGAACTTGTGAAGATAGACCCCAAATCCCTTGGAGTGGGACAGTATCAGCACGACGTAGACCAGAATCTCCTTCACGAGAAACTGGACGCCACGGTGGAAAGCTGCGTGAACTCCGTTGGCGTGAACCTTAACACGGCTAGCCCCTGGCTGCTCAGATACGTGAGCGGAATTGGCCCCGCCCTTTCCAAGGCAATTGTGGACTACAGGGCCTCCCACGGGGATTTCCGCTCACGTGAGGAACTCCTGAAAGTTCCACGCCTTGGCGCCAAGGCATATCAGCAGTGCGCCGGATTCCTTCGCATTCACGGAGCGGAGAATCCTCTGGACAATTCCGCCGTGCACCCTGAGTCCTATCACATTGTGGACAAGATGGCAAAGAGCCTTGGGGTAAGTACCAGGGAACTGGTTGGCAATGAGGAACTATGTTCAAAACTGAGTGCCGCAGACTTTGTGGAGAAAGACTTCGGCCTTCCTACGGTGAACGACATTATCCAGGAACTGAAAAAGCCCGGCCGTGATCCCCGTGAAAGCGCCCAGGAGTTCTCCTTTGCCGACGATATCCGTGACATAGAGGACCTGAAGGTTGGAATGGAACTTCCCGGCATTGTGACCAACCTCACTGCCTTTGGCGCATTTGTGGATATCGGCCTTCACGAAAACGGCCTCATACATGCCTCAAACATGGGAGAGCGCGGTATGGCTATCCCCTCAAAGGTCCTGAAACTCCATCAGCAAATAAAAGTCCAGGTCCTTTCAGTGGACCTGGAGCGTAAGAGGATAGGGCTGAAACTTCTCAAATAACTAATGTTATTTGCGCTTCTGACGCACCTTCAAGGGGGCTTGCATTTCTATTATTTTGTTTTATCTTTGTACTGAATTATGAAAAGTATCGAAGATAAAATGCTTCTTCGGGCCATGGGAAAAGGGTCTTCCAAGGCTTTTGATATCCTATACCGGAAGTATGCTCCAAAGGTACGTTCTTTCTGCAAAGCGCTCCTTAAGGAGGATCGTGCATCCCTCTCCGATGACATTGTCCAGAATATTTTTCTGAAGCTTTGGGAAAACCGTGTACAGATTTCAAGCGCTGTAAAAGACATTGATTCCTACCTTTTTATCATGACAAAAAACGCTGTCCTGAATCTTCTTTCCCGGGACAGGCACAGCGGCAGCCAGCTTGACCAGGCAGCCCAGTCTGTTCCTGACGATATTATTTCCCTGATCATTTCCCATGACACAAGGGACGTCGTAGGGAAAACACTGGATTCCATGCCGGAACAACGACGGCTTGTTTTTCGTATGAGCCGTGAAGAGGGCTTGTCGCATAAAGATATTGCCAGAATACTTGGAATCTCCACAAAGAAGGTAGAATACCACATATCCAAGGCGCTTTCCGATCTTAGAAAAAATTTGAACTAACCCACTGGGGAAGTTCTTTTTTTTTGTGTCTATGGGTATTCGGGAGAATGTCCATCACCGTCCCGCATATCAACTTGTAGCGTCGGTATCGGTTGCGGCCGTGCTGGCAGTAGTCTGCGGAATACTGTCGGTGAGGTTATACCAGGGTACTCACCTCAGAGACGAACTTCTTGCTTCACAGTTCACGGTAAGTTCGGGCGTGGAGGGCCCCTCCAGCGTAACTCTGCCAGATGGCACTAAAGTTCTTTTGAACGCCCGCTCCACTTTATCCTATAGCCCTGACTTCGGGATATCGGCCAGGGAAGTAAGCCTTACCGGACAGGGATATTTTGATGTCACAAAAGATGCGTCAAAAAAATTCGTAGTCTCAACCGGCAATATGAGCATTACGGTGCATGGAACCAAATTCAATGTTTACGCATACCCCGAGAGGAGTATCGACGAAGTCTCCTTGGTTGAAGGAAGCGTGTCTGTCCTTTCCGGCCGAAATGAACTTCACATGAAACCGGGGGAGAAGGTGGTCTACGACAAATCGTCCGGGAACACCTCCCTTACCAAGACGGACAACGCCAGGGAAACGGCCTGGATGTCCCCCGACATCACCTTTACGCATGCGCCTCTCTCCGAGGTCTTTGATGTGCTTCAGCGCCGTTTCGGCGTCACTATCATCGCCGATGAAAACATGGATTTCAAAGACCGCTATACGGGCAATTTCACCGGCCGCAGGCTCCCGGAAATACTCTCCATCCTGAAGATGCACTATCATTTCCAATATAAAACCACAGATAACACTATCACATTAACAAGCAATGAGAAGTAAAAAGTATCTCCTATCTTTTACCGTCGGCTTATTGCTTTCCATACCGGCGTTTGCACAAAGCAGCCGCGTATCTCTCAATCTCCGAGGCAGTTCCATAAAGGAATTCTTTGCGGCTATTGAGAAGCAGTCTTCCTACAAGTTCTCTTATAGGGATGCGGAAATTGAGACGGCAGAACCAGTTTCCATCGATGTGAAGAATGCAACTATTTCTGAGGTCCTTGGGAGCATCCTCCCAAAATCTGGTCTCCAATATACGGTTGTAGGCTCCTCGATTGTAATTACTCCGTTTGAAGAAGCTCCTCAGGCAGCCGTCAGTAAAGTAGTCCTTTCCGGACGGGTGCTGGACAAAAACGGGGAACCGCTGCCAGGAGCCGGCGTGGTCGTAAAGGGCTCAAACCAGGGTACCGTTACAGACCTTGACGGAGCATTCTCCATTGAAGTCCAGAAAAACCAGATTGTGCTGTTCTCGGCCCTTGCTTACAACGAAAAGCAGGTGAGGGCAGTCAGGAGCCTGAAAGGGATGGAAGTTGTTCTGGAAGATGACTATGAATCACTTAACGAGGCTGTTGTCGTGGGCTATGGCACTACGCTCAGGAAAAACCTCACCACATCAGTTGCTACAATCAAGACAGAGAACGTTTCCCGCGTTTCCAACAGCAACATAAGCCAAATGCTGATGGGACAGGCGGCCGGACTTCGTGCAAATCTTAGCAGCACACAGCCTGGCGGTGCCGTGGACCTCTCCATCCGAGGCGGCGGCACTCCTATATTTGTGGTGGACGGAATAGTCATGCCCTCCGGAAACCTGGAAGTCGGCCATGGCTCCATCGAGACTCCAAACTCCGTCAATAGAGCCGGTCTGGCCGGCCTGAACCCTGGAGACATAGAGTCCGTGGAGGTCCTCAAAGACGCATCGGCAGCCATTTACGGTATTAATGCTGCCAACGGCGTGATACTTATCACCACCAAAAAGGGATATGAAAGCACGCCCAAGGTTACGCTAGAGAGCAATTACAGCTTCGTGAGAAACTACAAATACCTGGAGCCGCTCTCCTCGAAGGAGTACATGAACTTTGCTAATATCTTCAGCAAGGAGAGTTACCTGTTCAATCACGACATGGCCCCATACGGAAGTACTTCCTATGACGGCGGATGGTCTCCTGTCTTCTATCCCGACGAAATCGATTCGGCCCAGACTACAAACTGGCTGG
>OMQK01000316.1:3932-4994 GCA_900313205.1 uncultured Bacteroidales bacterium
ACGGCGGCAACTACTATGACCAGGTTGGTACCGTAATCAATTCCGGCATGCGCCGTTATACGCTTCGCTCAAATATTTCGGCTCAGATATTCCCGTTCATGAGGCTTACGTCAATCGTGAACATCAACTCCAACAACTTTGTGAACTCAAACGCCGACGGCGGCGGAGCTGGCGGAGTAGGAAAGGATGCCCTGCAGTCGGCCCTGATGTTTCCTCCCAATTACCCGGTGTATGCAGAGGACGGCACGTACAGGCGCTACCGCTCGACGGCAAACCCCGCCGAAATGGAGCTCTACAAGGACAACACAAATTCCATGGGCTACTATGTGAATTTCGCGGCTGATATCAACCTTTATAAAGACATCGTGACGGCCCGTGCGCTGTATGGCATGAACAAGGAGACGGCAAAGCGCTCCCTGTACATTCCCACCACGATGATGTGGTACGAAGTCGCAGGCGTTTCCAGGGGCCATACCGGAGAGACCGACCGCAACGACCAGACCATCGAGGCCATGATAAACTACAACCAGACCATACGCGACATCGTGCGTCTGGAGGCAGTGGTAGGCATCGGCTTTTACAATCAGTCCGGAACATCCCTGGAAGTTGATTTCCGCAATGCCAACGGCAGACAGAACTTCCGGGGCGGGCGGTGCTGGCTTCTGCCCCCAGCTGCCTGAGCGCGTCCACCACGTGGTCAACCGGCCGCCTCCGGATGCTCTCGTCCCCGGTAAAGACGCTCCAGCCTTCCAGCGTCGCGGCAAGGGGGGAAAGAAAGTAGAGCAGGGAGCCAGAGTTCCCGACATTCACTACATCGTCAGGCAGGTGAAAGCCTTTCCCCGCTCCCTGCACCGTCCAGCAGTTGTCCTCGCCGTTTCCGAAGTCCACGTGTGCCCCGAGCAGGGGAACTGCCGCCGCCGTGCTCCGGCAGTCTGCGCTCGGCAGGGGGTTGTGTATGTGCGACTCCCCTTCCGCGAGTGCGGCGAGGAGGAGGGCACGTATTGTGTGAGACTTGGAGCCGGGAACCTGTATGTGCCCGGAGAGGGAGGAGTTACTGCTTAT
>OMQK01000315.1 GCA_900313205.1 uncultured Bacteroidales bacterium
CCACAAGCCAAACAAGGACCTTTCCTACTATTATCCCACCAACGACCTAGTGACCGGCCCGGACATCATCTTCTTCTGGGTGGCCCGCATGATCATGGCAGGTGAGGAGTTCATGGGAAGGGAGCCCTTCTCCAACGTGTACTTCACGGGTATCGTGAGGGATAAGATCGGCCGTAAGATGTCAAAGACCCTTGGCAACAGCCCCAACCCTCTTGACCTCATAGAGAAATACGGGGCCGATGCAGTGAGAATAGGCATGCTCCTTTGCTCCAGCGCCGGCAACGACATCTTCTACGACGAAGCCCAGATCCAGCAGGGCGCCGCATTCTGCAACAAGATATGGAACAGTTACCGTCTTGTGAAAGGCTGGGAGGTGGATGCCTCCGAAGCCCAGGGAGCATCGGCCCGCCTTGCGGTAGAATGGTTTGCCGCAAAACTCTCCGACACAGTTGCAGCCGTAGAGGACCATTACTCCAAATTCCGCATCTCAGATGCCCTCATGACCATCTACAAGCTCTTCTGGGACGACTACTGCTCCTGGTATCTTGAGGCAATCAAGCCCGCATACGGAAAGCCCATTGACCCTGAAACCAAGAAGGCCACCCTTGAGTTCTTTGAGGCCCTCCTGAAGCTCATCCATCCCGTCATGCCCTTCATCACGGAGGAACTGTGGCAGGACATTGCAGAGCGTAAGGAAGGGGAGACCATCATGTATGCTCCCACTCCCAAGGCCCAGGCCTTTGATCCTAAGGTGCTTGAGAACTTTGCCCTTGCCCAGGAGGCCGTGAACGGCGTCCGTGGCGTACGCAGCCAGCGTAACATTGCCCCCAAGGAGGTCCTGAAGCTTCATATCAAGGGCGCTGGATTCCCCGTTGCCGTAATTCCCGTAGTTGAGAAGCTTGCAAACGCAGAGGTCTCAATTGTGGATGCGTTCGGCTCCCAGGGAGTTGGATTCATGGTGCGTACCATAGAGATGCAGGTGGAAATGGAAGGCCTCATCAACGTGGAAGAGGAACTGGATAAGGCCCAGAGGGAACTTGAGCACCAGGAGAAATTCCTTGCAGGCGTACGCGCAAAGCTCTCCAACGAGCGTTTTGTGAATAACGCTCCTGCAGCCGTGGTTGAGGTTGAGAGAAAGAAGGAGGCCGATTCCCTTTCAAAGATTGAAAGCCTCAAGGCAAAGATTGAGGCCCTCAAAAACAACTAGAAGGTATGGCCGTTTTCAAGACTACATTCCCCGTAAGGTACTATGAGACAGACCAGATGGCCGTTGTCCATCACTCCAACTATATCCGCTACTTTGAACTGGCCCGCGACGAGATGATGGTCCAGCTGGGCTTTCCCATTGAAAAGTGCGAGGCAGAGCTTGGCGTGCTGGTACCCATAGTATCCGTAGAATGCCATTTCAGGCATCCTGCAAGGATGGGGGATGTCCTTACTGCATCGGCAGAGGTAAACAAAGTGCCCATGGCAAAGATGCGTATACACCAGGAAGTGGTAAACCAGGACGGAGTGCTTTGCGCGGAAGGAGAGGTGGTCCTTGGCTTCCTGGACAGGAAAACCTTCACCCCGGTGCGCTGCCCGGAGGTGATCTGCGACCTTTTTGAAAGATTCACTCAAAACAACAGTTAATATGCTTCCTCTTGTAATAGGTCATTGGGAGATTATCGCAATTGTGCTGGTAATCCTTCTCATCTTTGGCGGAAAGAAGATTCCTGAACTTATGAAGGGCCTTGGAAAAGGCGTAAAGAGCTTCAAGGAAGGGGTGAATGAGGTTGAGAAGGAGATAGACTCCGCTTCCAAGGATAAACCGGAGACCAAGGAATAGAAAGTGACTCCCGGAGGTGATGAAATGTCCTTCTGGGACCACCTTGAGGCACTGAGAGGCACAATATGGCACTCAGTGCTGGGTGTCTTGCTGGCTTCGGTTGCCTTTCTCTGCTTCCCCAAGGCGCTTTTCAGGGCCGTACTTTGGCCTACGCAGCCCGATTTCCCGCTCTACAGGCTTCCGGGCGTTGACTTTTCGATGGAACTCATCAACATCGAACTCTCCGCCCAGTTCTTTGTCTATCTCAAGGTTTCCGTGCTGTGCGGTCTTGTGGTAGCGTTTCCCTATGTGATATGGGAGATATGGAAGTTTGTGGCTCC
>OMQK01000314.1:0-1452 GCA_900313205.1 uncultured Bacteroidales bacterium
TGTCCGCAGCGACAATTCATCCGGTTATACCGTGTTTAATAATGTTACGGGCGCCAGCTCGGCTTCTGTTACTTTCGAGGCTGAGACAGAAGACAATATCACCTACGGAGACGAGTCGTATGCGGTCTATCCGAATTACGTTTCGGACGGGTGTCCCAAGATTGATGAAGGAATACTGAAACTATGCCCCAAAACCACATATACGTGGAGCGAAGGAACCGTCCAGGCTCCGATGATTGCCAAAGTGGTTTCCGGTCAGGATCTTCAGTTTACACACATGGGTGGATTGCTCAAGGTCACATACAAGAATGTGCCGCCAAAAGCGAGATATATTAAAGTAACAGCTCCAATAGATGCCACCCACTATTACAAAATCAGCCAGACAATGGGGCCCGGAGGTATTTATGGTTGGGAAGACGGTGCAGGCTTCACATTGGAAAAGCCATATTTTAAGGCGTATAACAATGGTAAGACCAATGAATACAGTGTAAAGATAGACATTAATTCTGCTACGGCTGCTCAGCGTGCTTCTGATGATGGAATCACAGCCTATGTGCCTCTTCCTGTAGGACCGACTGTGGTAAGCGAAAAGAATGTTTATCCTACCCTGAAAATATGCCTAACCTTTGCCGATGGCACAGAAGTTCCAGGCTCCCTCCGTTCGGCATCTAATGTTCAAATCGAGCGCGCCCACATAAAGCCTATGGAGGCGATATCGCTGACGAAGTACTCTGTCGAGGTTGTCGCCGGAACAGATAATACAAATGGTGATACTGACGCTACTGGCTCGTCTGCAAGACTGAAGCAGGTTCGTGGCTTGGAATGGCTTGACAGTGATAATCTGCTGTTAACCCAAAGTAATGGTGCAAATAATTCCACGCGTAATCTGAGAAAGTATAATAAGACCACTAACGATGTAAGTACGGTAGTAAACCTTGCTCTTGAGGATAACAAAAATAATGCTATCTGGCAAGGCGAATTGCACGGTGGATTATTCTATGTCATCAACAAGGGCTTGAATAAGGTGTATACGTGGAATACATCAACCAATACAGTAACTGATGCAGTAACTATTGGGAATAGCCCTATGTGCATCCGTTTCAACGGAGATGACGCATATGTCGTAAGCCGCAATGAGTCAAAGGTGTATAAACTTGAGGGAGGTTTAACTGGAACAAAAACAACATTCTTTGATTTTTCAACTTTGAATCTTGGAAGTACTGACGGTCAGACGAACTGGCCGGTTTCCCTGTGCTTTGATGCTGACGGAAACGCTCTTGTGACAGTAGGATGCAGCAAGGGAGGATCGCCAAGCGCTTATATGATTTATGTTATTGATTCTGCAGGAAATGTAGTTAATACTATCGGAAAAGGAGGAACGGTAGCAGGTTCCTTTGCAGCCATGGTTGACGGAGCAAAGGATAAAGCAACGTTCTCTGCTAACATGAACGG
>OMQK01000314.1:1468-3617 GCA_900313205.1 uncultured Bacteroidales bacterium
GCGATGCCGTGGTCACTACTATCCTCGGAGGAGGAAGCAGCTACATCACTGCAGTAGGGGCAACGGCGGCGCTTGATTGGAGTAATGGCGGTCAGGACATTATCTTTGATCCTTCCGATAGTAAGGTGTTCTACTATACTGATATGCGTTATACTCTCAAGAAGGTTACCATCGAATGACGTCGTTCAAATCTCTACTTCTGGCACTTGCCCTTGTGCTGCCGCTTTCTGCGGCCGCACAGGGGAAAGCGCCTGAATATGTGTACACGGAGGCTGCGCAGCTGACGCTGGTCGGTAAGGTCTTCCCGGATACCGGCAATCCTTATCAGCGCATCGACACCGCCCGCTTTCACGGCTTCACGAAGGAAGAAGTCAGACTGGTGCAGGAGTCTGCGGGGATAGCCGTGGCTTTCCGGACAAACTCGACATCCATCAGGGTGTGGCCCAAGTACGGAAAGGCTTATTTCGGCGGAGGGACCACGGGTTTCGCAGGAAGAGGCTTCGATCTTTATATTAAAAAGGATGGGAAATGGCTCTGGGCTGCAGCAGGCCTGCAGAACGACAACGCCCTGGACAAACCGGTGAATATGATAAAGGATATGGATGACAGTATTAAGGAATGTCTTCTTTATCTGCCGGTTCGAAGCGTTATGGATTCCGTGAAGATAGGCGTTGAGGAAGGATGCCTGATGGAGCCTCTGCCCCACCCGTTCCGGCACAGAATCGCCGTCTTCGGGTCAAGTTTCACCCACGGCGCTTCCACTTCCAAATCCGGAATGGCATACCCGTCCATCCTGACCAGGGAAACCGGAATCCAGTTCCTCAACCTTGGTGTCAGCGGACGCTGCCGTCTTCAGGACTACTTCGCGAAGGCTCTCTGTGAAGCTCCGGATGTGGACGCCTTCCTGTTTGATACTTTCTCGAATCCCACGCCTGACGAAATCAGAGACCGCCTTTTCCCCTTTATTGAAACGCTGCAATCTTCCCATCCCGGGAAACCCCTCATCTTCCAAAAGACCATTTACAGGGAACGCCGGAATTTCAATACCGAAGCCGAAGCATATGAATCCTCCCGAATGGATTTGGTGGATTCGCTCATGCGGGTCGCATGCAAACGATATAAGGATGTGTATTACGTAAAAACCACCAATGCCACGTCTCCGGACCATTACACCTCGGTGGACGGCACTCATCCCGGAGATTACGGATACACCCTGTGGGCTCGCTCCGTAAAAAAGCCCGTTCTCAGAATTCTCAGGAAATACGGTATTAAATGACTATGAAAAAGACACTGCTTATCGTTTCGCTCGCGCTGGTTTCCAGCCTTGCACTGGCCGGACCCGGAATTTCCGGGGCCGACAGGGAACGCGCCGCTGCGCTCGTGGCCCAAATGACTCTTGACGAGAAGATTGACTTCATCGCCGGCAAGACCGGCGGGTTCAGCACTTACGGCATTCCCCGGCTTGGCATTCCTGCCCTGTGGATGGCCGACGGCCCCCAGGGCGTGCGCAACATAGGCAGCACCTACATCCAAAGCACATTCTACCCCTGCGGGATGTCCGCCGCCGCCAGCTGGAACCGCGACGCGATGCGCCAGATGGGGGCCGGCATCGGCTGCGCCGCCAAGGCACACGGAGTGTCCATTATGCTGGGCCCTGGCGTCAACATCTACCGCAGCGCCCTGTGCGGACGCAATTTCGAGTATTTCGGGGAGGATCCGTACCTGACCGGCGAACTGGCCTTGAGCTATATCGAAGGGATGCAGGCAGAGGGAGTGATGGCTACCATCAAGCATTTCGCCCTGAACAACCAGGAATATGCCCGCCACAAGGTAAGCTCCGAAGCCGATGAGCGTACGATGAACGAAATCTACTTCCCCGCCTTCCGCAAGGCGGTGGAAGTGGGCGGCGTCGGCGCCGTAATGACCAGCTACAACCCGGTCAACGGGCAGCACGCGGCGGAGAATCCATGGCTTGTCCGCGACAACCTCCGCGCCTGGGGGCATAAAGGCATTGTGATGAGCGACTGGAATTCCACCTACCGCACACTGGATTTCCTGACCTCCGGGGTGGATCTGGAGATGCCCGGCGGGACGGTGGTCAAGGCCGGTTTCATTAAGCAACTGCTTGAGAACGGGGTGATTACGGAAG
>OMQK01000312.1 GCA_900313205.1 uncultured Bacteroidales bacterium
GATGCTGTATTCCCAGAAGCAGGAATACACCTTTGACATTTGTTACTCTTTGGAGAAGGTGACGCATGAATACAACGACTTCAACAAAAACCGCACGCCATACGACCGCATTGTGTCCTCCCTGAATGTAGAGATCAACCGGTATGCGCGCTTGATTGAGTCGCTTCGCCGTCTCCCTCCGGAACTTAAGGATGTCGAAGTGTTGCCGGACAGCCTGGCGTACCACAACGATTCGCTGGACGTGCACCTGATGCAGAATGAGAGTCTCCTGACGCAGGAGTTGCAAGAATTACAGGAAATACAGAGCGACAGCTCCCTGCAGCAGAGACTGCAAGAGCAGGTGGAAGCCGTCCTGGCATTGAATGCGGCGCAAGATACCGTTGCGGCGGAGGAGCACGTTCCGGCATTCGTCCTGAGCGAAACCGGCCAGGCAGACCGCGACTCTTGCCTACTGTATGCTTCCGAACTGCTGAAAATGTATGCAGAGACGCGTGATATGGTGATGGCCGACAGTACCCATTACCGTGAAGCACGGCTGCGCATGGAAGAATCGTATGAATATGCCAGGGACTATTATGTGATCCTGAAAAACGAAGTGTTCAAGCAGGGTCAGACCCCCTGGAAAACCATCTTGAGCCACCCCGGCGAGTCATGGAATGCCGCCTTGAGAGCCATTGGCGAAAAGTACAGCCTCTCTTTCATTCAGGATTTGTTCCACAAAGAGCAACTCGACTATAAAGCCGAGGATTTTGCCAATGACAGCCGCTTGGGCAACTCGGCGAGGTTATACTGGCTGCTCTTGTATATCCTGGCGTTCTTCGTTCTCTGGGGACTTTCGGCACTCCTTCTGCTGCCGCTCTATCGCTTTGTGAAGCCCCTTGGGAATCTGGTCGCTAAAGAGCAGAAGCATTATTTTGCTATCCTGCTGGCTTGCATCCTGTTTATCCTTCTCAGCTATGAAAGTACCGATAACGACATCGCGCGCAAGAGTATCAGTGTCACGCACACCTTTATCTGGCTGCTCATGGCTATTTACACGGCCTTGCTCATCCGGCTGAATCCCGAAAAGCTCAAATACAGTGCCCGGATTTATCTGCCCACTATTTTCGCGGCTATGTTTGTGATCAGCTGCCGGGTTATGTTCGTTCCGAATGCCTTCTTAAATTTCTTCTTTCCACCGCTCCTCATGGGAATGGCGCTATGGCAGTTGATTGCCAATTTGCGTCGTAGCAAAAAGGCCGACCCAACAGACGTCGTGATAGGATGGATTTCCTTCGGCATTACTACCATTGCTTTGATTACCAGCTGTGTCGGCTTTATTTTCCTGGCGCTTATAATTCTGGTGTGGTGGTATTTCCAGCTGGCGTTAATCCTGGCAATACTCTCTGTATGGGACTTGACGCTGTTGTACAAGAAGAAACGTTTGGACAAACGGATATCATCCCAGAAAGCCAAGATTACTTACGTTGCGGGAGGGGCGGCCAAAGAACAATTGCTGTTCGGTGCCACCTGGTTCTATACGCTTATCCGGGAGGTCCTGATTCCATTATTGGTGCTGTGCTCCCTGCCCGCCTGTATCTACTGGGCACTTAATATATTCGAATTCAACGACTTGTTCCGCACCATCTTTGAAGAGCCTTTCGTCCGGCAGGGCGAATTCCGGGTGTCCGTCTATAACATCATGTTCCTTGCGGGGATGTTCGCCGTATTCCGTTACGTGAACAAGGCTATCCACTCCCTGTGGCAGACCACCAAGTACCGCCGTTTCCTCCGCAAGCACAACCGGAAGACAGTGAGCAACAACGAAATCAACCTGGCACTTGGCAACAGCCTCATCAGCGTGTTCGTCTGGTTCGTTTATGTTGACCTTTTCATTATTACGTTGAATATACCGACCAACTCGCTGGGACTTATTGCTGGTGGTCTCTCTGCCGGTATCGGACTGGCCCTCAAGGACATCATCAACAACTTCATATACGGCATACAACTCATGGGCGGTCGCCTGCGGGTAGGTGACTGGATTGACTGTGACGGCGTGCGGGGCAAAGTGGTGGACATCAATTACCAGACCACTCTGGTGGAAACGCTTTTCGGCACCCAGGTGGCTTTCCTGAACTCGGCCCTCTTTGGTAAGAACTTCACCAATCTTACCCGTAACAACGCATACGAGCTCACCATTGTGAAGGTGGGCGTT
>OMQK01000310.1 GCA_900313205.1 uncultured Bacteroidales bacterium
AGGCTATGAAGCCTTACATCGACATCGTGGACTCCATCAAGGCCAGCTCGATGACTAAGTTCAACGGGTTAATCTAATCGTTTTCGTAATAACTAAGAAATAGTTGTAAATTTGGTTGAAAAACAGAGCCCATGAGCCAGACAGACATAAGCATCAGTTTCCCTTCCGGATTGTTTAATGACATCTGCCAGATAATCGAAGAGGCGCGGCAGCGGGTTGCCATCAGCGTGAACAGTGAACTCACTCTGATGTACTGGCATATCGGCGAACGCGTCAATCGCGATATCCTTCATGATAAGAGGGCCGAGTACGGCAAAGCAATAGTGTCAACGCTGTCCGCACAATTGATGGATCTTTACGGCAAGGACTTCAATACCCGCAATCTCCGTCGCATGATGCAGTTTGCCCGGGAATTTGCCGATCTCCAGATTGTGTCAACACTGTCGACACAATTGCCGTGGTCAGCATTCTTAGAGGTCCTGCCGTTGGAAGATGCCCTGGCTCGCGAGTTTTACGTGACAATGGCAGCCAATGAACGATGGAGCGTCCGTAAGTTGCGAGACCAGATGGATGGAATGCTTTATGAGCGTACCCTCATCAGTCGGAAACCAGAAGAAGCCATACGCTCAGAACTATCTACCGTCAGACAGGGAGGCTCTATTTCTCCGGAATTGGTATTCAAGAGTCCCTACTTCCTGGATTTCACCGGCCTCAAGGGGTATTACAGTGAAAAAGACTTAGAGGATATGATTATCAGCGGCATGCAGCAGTTTCTAATGGAATTGGGCAGCGGTTTTTCTTTCGTGGACAGGCAAAAGCGCATGATTATCGACGGTGAAGATTTCTACTTGGATTTGCTCTTCTACCATCGGAAATTGCATCGGCTCGTAGCCATAGATCTAAAGAAAACGAAATTCAAAGCTGCCTATAAAGGCCAGATGGAACTCTATCTCCGCTGGTTGGATAAATACGAACGCCAACCAGGAGAAGAAAGTCCCCTCGGTCTCCTCCTCTGCGCTGCAGGAAACGACGAGCAGATCCAGCTCCTCCAACTAGGTGACGCAGGTATCCAAGTCTCCCAGTACTACACTGAGTTGCCTGACAAAGGCCTTCTGAAGGCCCAACTCCAGAAGCAAATTGCACAGGCGAAGCTCCGCTTGGAGAATAAGAAAGAATAATGTCAGATTTCTGGCAGATTTACTGAGAATCTCTTCCGCTTCCGGAAGGGATTTTTGTTTAACTGCATCTGCTCTTTTTGGATGCCCTTCAGATTCTGAGTACCATTTTTTGAGCAAAAGTATACTCGAAACCTCATTTTTTGAGGAAAAATCGCAAAAGGGCGCTTGGAGAAGCCTAGAAGATAGACCTAATCCATAACTTGAGCCTGGGAAGTGACCCATAATTCCCAGGTTTTCGGTCGATTTTTCTTCCGAGGTTGGCAGAATCACACAAAAACATGCCGGTCAGAAAGAGAATGAAACCAAAGTTGATTAACACAAAACTTCAAGTATATGGAAACAAAAAACAAGATTGAAGGACTCCTTGAAAAGCCCCTTTGGCAGATGACCGGAGAGGAATACTGCCAACTCACACATTATGCCCTCTCCCTCTCACCGAACGCTGGATCTTCCCAGGCTCCAATCGGGCAGAAAGCATTAGGAATTCATGCCTTGGCCGTTGAACTCGGCTGTTCTGATTCCACGGTTTATGGGCTCATGCGCACACCACGTGAGGAGGATGGATCCTTCGAAGGTGGTGGAGTCCTCAAGGATGCGATAGTTTCCCGTATCGGGCGACGGATCGTATTCGATGTCGACAAGGCGCGTGAACTTGCCAAGCGAAGCCAGCAGCGATGAGTCAGATCACGAACCTCCGATACAGCATCACCCTCAATGATGCGCAGCTCGATTATCTCTCAGACGAGCAGCAGGATATCCTCCGGATGAAGTGCCTCAAAACCTTCATCCGGATGGCCGTCCTGGAGGAAACCAAGGTCTCCGGAAAGAACTATTCAGCTGTCCTACAACCCGGGCAATTCAAGGCTTCCAAGGTTGAACTTGCCCGATTGTGGGGCTGTGACCGTAAGACGGCAACCCGCATAGTCCAGGAGTTTAACCAGATTGGTATTCTCCGGTCGGAATCGTCCAACCGGACCACCATTCACGCGTTGATTTGCTTGTCAGTTTGGTTCACCCCTTGGGGAAT
>OMQK01000309.1 GCA_900313205.1 uncultured Bacteroidales bacterium
ACCGAGGACTTCAAAAAGGAGGAATTCAGTAAGCAAAGCAGATATTTGTCGATCGGCGCTGCCGATCTTGAAAGTGAGACAATCCTTTCTTGAAGAGGTATCCGCGAATGGGTTGAAGCCGGTTGCTGGCACCGGCAGGGGCGGTAACGTTTTCCATTTTGGCACTTTCCTTTGTTTTTCTCGATAATTGTCCTTTACTTTGCGGTTAGTATTGCTTACTATTGATTTGTTGCAATACGTCTAAACAAAGAAAGGAACGCCGTATCGGTGGGTTCTGTTTCAGGAGCGATTGCTCTGCTCCATATAGGTTTGCTCACTAATACTTAGCAAAGGTACAAATTATTATATATAACGCAATAGATTTTTGCAATTAATTTTGAAAAAATGTCGGACGAGATTTTCAAATACCCATTGGACCGGATTCTTGAGGCAATTGGTTCTCATAAAGGCATCGGAAAGAACATGTGGTTCTCGCCATTTCGGGAGGAAAACAACGCATCACTGCACGTTGATCCGGTGAAAAATCTATGGTTTGACCACGGCTCCGGTATGGGCGGCACCAATGTGCAGTTGGTGATGATGGTCAGGCATTGCAGTGCCAAGGCGGCAGGAGAGTATATTGCTTCTTTGAGTCCTACACTGGCACAGGCGGTAGCTCCCAGGACGGAAGAGAAAGAATCTCCCATCGATATCCGGAGGGTCAAGTCTATTACCAGCTGCTACCTGTCCCGGTATATTGAAGGCAGAAAGATACCGATGGAACTGGCTAAGGAGTATCTTAAAGAGATTGTAGTATATAATAGGACAAAGGGACAGCACTACACCCTGGTAGGGTTCCCTAACAATCTGGGCGGCTATGCGATGAGCGCTCCGAACGGATTCAAGTCCACGAATAAGGCCGGGATTACCACTATCAATACGCAGGGGAAAGTGAGCGTCCAACCCAGTTCAAAACGCGTGGCCATCTTTGAGGGTTTCTTCGACTTTCTTTCCTGGCAGGTGCTGCAGAGCAGCAAAACACCCACCTGCGATGTCCTGGTGCTGAATTCCGTAAACAATCTGGAGCGTGCCCGGGCGTACATCGAATCTCACGACAGTGCGATGTGTTTCCTTGACAATGACGAGGCCGGGCAGAAATGCACTTCGGCTATTGAACGGATGATGAAAGGGAAGGAGGTCGTGGACATGTCCGACCTGTATGGCCAGCACAACGACTTGAATGAAATGTTGCAGGCATCCCGTGGCTTCACAGCCCAGATGCATTTATCACCTAATCTGTGAAACTATGACGGAAGAATACATGGAAAACCTTGCCGGCCGTTTATTCCGGCAAATCAGCACCCTCCGGAAGGAGGTCAAAAGCATCCGGCAGGTCCTGCTGGAAGAGAAGAAACTCTGCTATAATAATAGAGAGGTGATGGATCTCTTCGGCGTTTCGACGCAGGTGCTGAAAAGCTGGCGGGACGCCGGTCTAATCGGGTATTCGATGATTGGCCGTTTCTACTACTATACCCGTGAAGACATCCTGAAACTTCTGGAAGAAACGCATTTCGATGCCTTTATCCCGGACCGGGGCACCGGGGAAGATGCCTCAGACTATGAAAAGGAAGAGTAATGGAAAGCGTAAAACATATCATGAATGAGCTGGAACAGTGCTCCAACTTGATAGCGGATGCTATTATCCGTAAGACGTCACCATGTGAAGACGATATCAGTGAGAATCAGGCCAGGCAATTATATGGGGATAAGTGGCTTCGCCGAATGAAGAAAGAAGGTCTCGCCGTATGTCATAAAATAGGCGGCCGAAACCTTTTCAGCCGCCATCAACTTGATTGCCTGCGCGAAGCAGAGAGAGAACACGCCAAACTTGTTTTCAAGTCTATCGAAAAAGAGCCCTAAGGATGCCCGAGGGGCAAACTAAAAACACAAATACCCCAAGTTCTTGCTGCCGTCGTGAGATGTTATGCAGAGCAGGAGAGGATGACAGGCTTAGAGGTCGTCCTCTTCTTTTTGTTCACAGCGGCGTCGGCGGGGCTTTTTATCCACTTGAATTGTTTCAGCACTTTCGTGTTGGCTTTCCAGAGCACCGACCAGTCCTTATTAATATAGATGTCCGTCACTTTCATGCTCTTGTCTACATGGCAGAGTCCGTCGTTAATGAGACCCTTCTCGACACCAGCTTTATAGGCAATGCTGGCCCAGGAATG
>OMQK01000306.1 GCA_900313205.1 uncultured Bacteroidales bacterium
CCTAACTGGATAGAGAAAAGACGGGAAGCGGTAACCCTCCGGCGACAGAACCCCATGACGAAAGAAGCACGTCCTGTCGCCCAGGCTTCCTCCAATCTATTTCGCTAGGGTGCCAAATGACTGCCCGAGATGAAGGGAAAAGAAGAAAGGAGTGAAGCCGGTCCGGAGGGTGGCAAGTTTAACAGCAGGGCTCGCCCTGTTATAGCCCACTATAACTACACGCTCCGCTTCCGTAGTTGTGGGCTCTGCCGAGGGCTTGGGCAAGGGACACCTGCCCCTTGAATCCCCGGGCAGGGAGTGAGCCTCTCCCTGCACCCACCGATCAGGGCTCCGCCCTAATGACCCGGGCATGGCTCCACATCATCATCAACACTCTAAATCACTAGCAACATGTCAAACAAACCCAAAGCTTCCGTCCATGTGAAGCCATGCAATACCGGCCAGAGCGAACTCCACAACAGGCGTGACCCAGAGTACATCAAGAAACTCAACCCCAAGAAGCTCTACGTCCGTCTCGACCTGACCAAGCACAACGCCTCCTATGTCGCGCCTGAAATGGAGGGCGTAACCCTGGACCAGTACCTCGATTCCATCCGTGTCATGGTCAAGCAGAAGACCGGACGCGCCATGCAGGAGAAGGAGATCAAGTACCCCGGCAAGGGCGGCAAAATAATCACCCGGCAAGGGGCAAGTCCCATCCGTGAATGCGTCGTCGTCACCGAAAAAGACACCAGGCTCAAAGACCTTCTCCGCTTCACGAAGGAGGTGGAAAAGAAGTGGGGCATCAAGGCGCTCCAGGTCCACCTACACAGGGACGAAGGTCACTATGAAATACCAGGTAATGACAGCACCTGGAAGCCGAACTACCATGCCCATATCATTTGGGACTGGATGGATCATTCGACCGGGAAATCCATAAAGCTCGATGCCGATGATATGTCCGCAATGCAGGACATGGTGGCGGAGGCGCTGAATATGGAGCGCGGGCAGAAAAAGGCAGAGACCGGACTGGATCACTTGGAGCGCAACGACTTCATTCTTCAGAAACAGGAAAAGGAGAAGAAAAGGCTGGAAGAAGAGAAACGCAAGGCCCAGAGCGAGAAGGCCAAGGCCGAGAACAAGGCCCATGAGGCAAAGGAGGAGGCGAAAAAGGCGGTAGAGGCAAAGGATGAGGCCGAGAAGAAAACCCAAGAGGCCAAGACGGCACTCACCAGCGCTGAATCAAAGATAACCGAGAAGCAGACCGAGATAGACAGTCTGGATAATATAATCACCAGCAAAGAGGCGGTACTTGATAGGCTGATCATGGAAACCAGAGATTTGCGCTTTGCGAAGTACTCGGATAAGAGCGCCGGCAGCGATGGTTGGAAAGACTCGCTCCTGGTTGGTTTCTCCAATCAGATGATAGCCGCTGAAAAGTCCACCATCCCCTATTGCATCCAAGCCATCCAGGATTACGCCTATTCGGGCTTCATGTGTCGTGGCGGAGGCAAACACGATTGCGTCTTCTGGCCCGAGGAAGCACATGCTATAAAGAAAGTGATGACATCTTTTGCCGAAGCATTCAAGACCACACTTCACGCAATTGGCGAGTGGCTTGTCTGGATGGCCAATAAATTAGGCAATTTCAGTGACCGGGAACTATTCCGTGCCGACAATGAAGTCAAGCAGATTGCCGATGGATATTATGACGGTAAAATCCGAAAGGTTGAGAACGGATATGGTGGTATGTCGAGATAATGACAAAAAAGCGATTATCTCCCAATAGATAGTTGTTCGAGTCATGCCTCTGCTACTAAACCGGAAAAATCAGCAGTTTTTCCGGTTTTTTTGTGTCCTTCCGCATCTTCACCACCAACATAAGCACTTGATATACAACGAAATAGCTTAAGGACGGAATTTTCGGAGACGGTTCGAGGAATTTTGTTTTCCTTGTCCCAGATTACTCCATCAGGAAACGCCAATTTTTGGATTTTCTGGCGAATTTCATAAGAAACACACAACTTTGAGTCGTCAGCAATGTTTTAATGAAAAAGAATAATCTCCCCCGTCCTTATATCAATCAATGCTTGCTTGGAATTTCCGCTTCAAAGTGACCCCCTACATCCGCTCTCAAAGTGACCCCCCTGTCCGCTCGTAAATGACCCCCTGGACTTATAAATAGAAACCTAAATAGAATGCAGGCTGGTGCGGTTTTTCATACCTACAGCCTGCATTTCGGATTCTGATGAAAGAA
>OMQK01000335.1 GCA_900313205.1 uncultured Bacteroidales bacterium
AGATCTTTACTATGACAAAGCGATTGATCTGTATGTGAGGGAAGGCCTCTCATACAGACAGATTGCCAAGATTCTTCCGGTAAGTAAGACTACGATTATGCGATGGATTGCTATCTTTGCAGAAGAGAATCCGCACGCACAACGTATGGTGAAGCTTACGACGAATGTTAAGACGCGGAAAGTGGAGTCTGTTCAGACGGAGCCGTCTTCCGCGAAGATGCCTGAGGATGTACAATCTCTTCAGGAAGAAGTCCTACGCCTGCGCGCCCAGCTTGAGAAAGCGGAAATCAAAGCCGAGGCCTACGAAGAATTGATCAACGTTGCCGAGTCCAAGTTCAAGATCTCGATAAGAAAAAAAGCTGGCGCCAAACAGTAGAGAACCTGCACGCAAAGAATCCAGTCCGATACGGGGTTCGACTTCTTTGCGAGCTGTTTGGTGTAACGAAGCAGGCATATTACAAGCACGATGAGTCCAGAGTGATGAGAAAGGCGGCCCAGGAAGCGTTCGTACTGGAGTTCGTCAAGTCTGTTCGCGCCAAGGATCCCGGGATAGGCGGGATGAAGCTCTGGTATATGTACAGGCAGGCTTTTGACGGGAACTGTCCGGTTGGCCGAGACCGCTTTGCCGACATCATAGGTCCGCCTAAAGGTGCGTAAGCCTAAGACAACGGACTCCACGCATGGATTGCCGACATATCCGAATATAGTCAAGGACTTCATTCCGAATGGGCCAAACCAACTATGGGTAAGCGATATGACATATATCGCCATCTGGGTGGACGCCTATCACTATATCTTCTGTTATCTATCCCTCATCCTGGATGCATATACGGAAGAGGTTGTCGGCTGGAGTGTCGGCCCCACCCTGGAAACCATCTATCCGCTGGAGGCTTTGAAAATGGCGCTGAAACGCATTGGCGGGAAGGCGGCAGTCAATCTCATCCATCATTCCGACCGAGGTATACAATACGCCAGTTCTGATTATGTGGACTTGTTGAAGCGCAATCATATCAGCATCAGCATGACAGAAACCGGAGACCCTAAAGACAATGCTCAAGCAGAGCGCATCAACAATACTATGAAGAATGAACTTCTGAAAGACATCCGCTTCACACGCCTGGAAGAAGTCATCGCGGCCGTCTCCCGTGCCGTTGACTTCTATAATAACGAAAGGCCTCACATGAGCATTGACATGATGACACCTGCCCAGGCGGCGACCCATGAGGGTGCCATCAAGAAGTGGTGGATCAGTTATCGTGAGAAGGCCATCTTATCTGCACGCGCCTTGGAAATCCCGGAAAACAGTGTATCTTTGCCTGTCGTTCAGGGGTCTCCCTCCGGCCTCCGGCCGTCGGTCAACCCCTGAACGGGATAAGGCCTGGATAGACAACCAAAAGTAGGGATAGTGACAAGAGTCAACCTACACCAGTAATAAAGTTAAACCAGAGTCAACTTCTTTCGGGGGAAGGCTCCAATCGGAGTCAACCAAAATCAGGAAAGTACAAGATGTGCGGAGATGGTCCAAAAACCGGGACATCTCCGCACACAAAGGCACAAAAAAGCCCCTCAGATATCTGAGAGGCCAAATTTGTGGAGCATAGGACTCCATTTTCAAGAACAATAATCTTCAAAAATAGTTTTATAAGTAATTGATTAAAGCTACTTTAGCGAAAGTATAGTAAATCGAAGTATATTTGGATTTTCAAAATTTTATGCGTAACTTTATGCGTAGATTTTAAACTTAGACTGATTATGCCAGTTACAGTATACCTCGAAAATCGCGAAAGCAAGCGCACCAAGGAGAAGGCGATTCGCGTCCAGTTGTCAGTGAAGGGCGTTACCCTTCAGTCCACGATTGGGCACTCCATCAATCCCGATAACTGGGATGGAAACAAGGTGAAGCCGAAGAGCTATAAGAATGCCAAGGAAGTCCCGGCCGAGAGGATCAATGCCGACCTGCAGAAGATCAAGTCCCATTTCACGGAGTGGGAGATGGACCTGAAGGAGAAGCCTACTAAGGAGGAAATCAAGAAGCACCTGAAGAAGGCGCTGGAGATGAAGACGGAGGAGAATCCGATTCCGGTGAAGGTGAAGCGTATCGGCTTCTTCACGCGCCTGGACGAATTCACCAAGGAAGAGGGGGCGGCCAACG
Source organism: uncultured Bacteroidales bacterium (assembly GCA_900313205.1). Taxonomy (GTDB): domain Bacteria; phylum Bacteroidota; class Bacteroidia; order Bacteroidales; family UBA932; genus Cryptobacteroides. The sequence continues at coordinate 2,153 of OMQK01000335.1, forward strand.
GCTGGGCGTATGCCACGCACCAGTGTTGGAAAACTTTCAAGAATCACGTTGAGAAGTTCAATCCCAAAGTGACCTTCGAATTCTTCAACGAATCCGGCATCAATAAATTTGTCATCTACCTCCGCAACCTGGGCCTGGAGGAGAAGAGCGTTACCAAGCAGTTCAATAATCTGCGCTGGTTCATGTATTGGGCGCTCCGGAAGAATTACACCAAAGAAGACACAATCAAGCGCTACCGGCCCAAGTTCAAGGTGCTGGAGAAGCCGGTCATCTTCCTGACCAAGGAGCAGCTGCTACACCTTTATAATTTCGAAATCCCCAAGAACGGAACCAAGGTGACGCTGACGGACATGAACGGCAACGAATACGAAAAGGTGGTAGAAGACGCCGGCGGACTTGCCAAGACCAGGGACTGTTTCTGCTTCTGCGCTTTCACCAGCCTCCGTTATTCTGACATGGCCAACCTCAAACGGACCGACATTAAGGACGGTGTGATGTATATCACCACGATGAAGACCTACGACCGCTTGCCCATCGAGTTGAACAGTTTCGCCAAGCAGATCCTGAAGAAATATGAGAAGCAGACCTTCCCGGACAACCTGGCGTTGCCGGTCTTGCCCAACCAGCTGATGAACCGCTACCTGAAGCACCTCTGCGAACTGGCTGGGTTCAATGAGCCCGTCCCCCGTACCTGCTACCGTGGTGGGGA
>OMQK01000304.1 GCA_900313205.1 uncultured Bacteroidales bacterium
TGTATGCGGTGATGCCGGTGGTGGTTGGAGCCAATATTCCGCTCATTGGCTACAATCCCTACAAATGGGAAAAGGAGGTGGAGGAGCAGGCCCTTAAGGCGGGACGCCTGAAACATGAGCACTCGCTCTATGAGATTGCCGAGGAGACCGCCCGGCGTTACTTCTCGCTGGTGACGGCCCAGCAGAAGGCAGAAGTGTGCCAGCGCAATCTCCGCACCACTGACACTTTGTATGCGATTGCAAAGGAAAAGTTCGCCATTGCCGTCATTACAAAAGGAGAACTTCTTTCACTTGAGCTGCAGTGTATGAACGCAAGGAATGCCCTCGATGAGGCCCTGGTCAACAAGGCTGTGGCAAGGGATGCCCTGCGTTCCTGGCTCCGTCTTGGAGATAACGACATCCCGGATACCTTGCCGGTGCCCGAGCAGAAGCCCCTCATCCTGATATCCGTGGAAGAAGCCCTTGAGATGAGCAGGGAGAGCAATCCTGCGTACCAGAAGCAACTTGGATATGTGACCCAGGCCGAACAGGCCCGGGACAAGGCCAGGAAAGAGTCCGGCGTGCAGGTCGGCGTGGATCTCAACGTGGGTATCCATCAGGTGAACCAAGACTTCCTGGAAGTTTTCAAGAACCAGCGCCTGTATGCACTTGGCAGCGTTTCGCTGTCCGTTCCCCTAGTGGACTTCGGAGCTGCAAGGAACCGCCGCCAGGCCGCCCAGGCTTGGCTGTACAGGGAGGAGAGCCTTCTCAGGGAAACGGAAAGGCAGCTGGAACAGGATGTTATTTCCACCGTACACGACTTCTCGGAATGCCAGGAGCGGCTTGGAAACACCGGGCGTGCCGTCGAGATGGCCGAAGAAGTCTTCTCGCTTATTTCCGAGAATTATGCCAATGGCCTCACCGACATCAACTCCTATGTCCGCGCCCAGAACCACCGTGACGAGGCCTATACCCGCCATCTTGCCACCCTGCAGGATTATTGGATTACGTATTATCACCTAGCAACCCTTACGCTTCATGAATTCTAAACTTTGCGCACTGGCTCTTCTGGCCGTTATCATATTACCCTCGTGCGGTTCTTCCGGGTCCGGAGCGGCCCCCATTCTGGAAGACAATCCCACTGAGACTACCTCATCTGCGCAGGATGTGGAAGGCGCCCGTATGCAGCCCCTTCTGTCGGACACTCATCTGTCCAGCAAGGGCGTCATAGAATCGATGCATGTAGTTCCCATCTTCTGCCGCATAACCGGGCAGATTACAGCCCTTAAAGTCGAACTGGGACAGCATGTGCGGAAGGGACAGGTACTGGTGCGTCTGGACGAGAGCGATATCCGGGCCGAACTCCTCAAGAGGGAGGCGGAACTGGAACAGGCAGAGTATAACTATCAGGCTATCCTGATGGGGCAGGGATACAAGAGAAACAAACTGGATGAGGCTCCGGAAGAAATCCGGAAGCTTGCCAGGGTGAACAGCGGATACAATACCGCCCTTGCAGCCGTGAAGAAAACGCAGCAGCAGCTGGAGTTCTGCACCATCACGGCTCCCATCAGCGGCGCGGTGAGCGACATATCGGCTACCCTGTACGGCGCGGCAATCCCCGGGGAGTCCCTTTTCTATATAGTTGATACAGAGCACCTCAAGGCTTCATTCGACGTCCTTGAAAATGAACTGTCAAAGTTCTCTGCAGGCTCCCAGGTGGAAGTTATTACCGTTGCTTATCCGGGTGATGTTCACCGCGCAAAGGTCACCGCCATAAGCCCTTCGGTAGAAAAGACCGGTATGGTACACATGGAAGCCGAACTTGCTCCTCATCCTCACCTGATGCCCGGAATGACGGCAATCATAACACTGAAAGACAAATAAAACCTTAACATTATGGAAGTTAGATTCAAAAAAAAATCTGATGTCTTTAACATCATCGTCACTATTCTTGCGGCCGCCATCTCCGTGGGTACCATGATTTATGGCGTGTTGCATCTGGGCTTTGAGAACACATGGCCGGAGCTGGTGCTCAGCGTATTTTACATTGCCTGTGTGGCAATGATGCTGATGTATTTCTTCAAATGGGGCATCACCACCAAGCAGTTCAACTACTGGTGCACCCTGAACGTGGGCATTACGGTGCTGCTGCGTGATATCCTGTTTGCCCCTCCGCTGGCCAACTATCCGCTTCACCTGACTTGCCTGACCCTCTCGGTGGCGCTCATCCTGATGCTAACCTACTTCTATGCCCGCAAGGACTGGAAAACGTAGAGATCTGGATCCGTCCCACCATCACCTACGGTCTGGTGGCGTGTTTCGTGAAGGAGACTGAAGAATAATTAAATTAAACATATTTAAAACACTAAGACAATGAAAGCTGACACAATCATCAAAAACGCAAAAATCTTCACTTCCGACAAGAAGAATCCTCTGGCCACCGCGCTGGTGGTGAATGACGGAAAATTCGTTTATGTAGGCGACGAAGCCGGCCTGAAGGATTTTGAGGGCGAGGTCACGGACCTCGGAGGCAAGTTCATCATGCCCGGCATCATCGACAGCCATGTCCACGTGACCATCGGCGTCGCCTTTGACTATGTGGACCTGGGTGTCCGCTTCGAACCCGACGGCAAGAAGGGCGCCATGGATTTCATGTCGTCCTACATCAAGGAACATCCCGGCCAGAAGCGCTACAGGTTTTTAGTGGAGCGTCACTATCTGAGAGGAGAGGAAATAACCAAGGAGGATCTGGACAAAGTATGTCCTGACGCCGAGCTCATCCTCCTGGAAGGGGAGTGCCACAGCAACTGGGTAAACTCCAAGGTCCTGAAAAGGATGGGTATATTCGACGATACGCCGGATCCGGTACCGGGACTGGCATACTATGTCCGCAAGGACGGGCACGTGACCGGCAACTCGTTCGAAACCGCCAGCTGGCCCATCCTCTTCGACGGCAGCAGCGAACTGACGGAGGAGCAGATCCGGGCGTCCGTCGAGCGCTGGATCGAGTGGTCCAAAAAGCAAGGCGTGAGCGCGGTCTTCGACGCCGGTTTCCCG
>OMQK01000303.1 GCA_900313205.1 uncultured Bacteroidales bacterium
TTCCTGCCCACCATCCGCAGCCGCAGGGAAAACCTGTACATTGGCTTTTTCCACACTGGAGCATACCAGGAGGCCATTTCCGGCTACGGCGGCATCAAGCACTGCCTCATGCCCTCCCCGAGGCACATTCTCATAGACCGCGACAAAGAAGGCAACCTGGTCACTTCCGTCTTCGCAGAAGAACAGACCGCCGAATCAATGCTTAAGACTTTGGGATATGAATAGATTTGGAAGGGTATGTGTTTGCCAACCGTCGCTTCGCGACCCCTCCCATAAATGGGCCCCTCCCTCTTATGCGGCCGAGGGTGGCCACAGGTTTTCAAACACATATCCTTCCAAATCTGTGGCTCAAATATGATTACAGCAGCAGAAATAAAGTTCATCAAGTCACTGTCACAGAAGAAGTTCCGGGACAGTGAAGGGCTTTTTGTGGTGGAAGGTGAGAAGATGGTCCAGGAGGCGTTGAAGTCTGGTTTTGAGGTGGAGAGAGTGTACAGGAAAGAGGAGATTGGAGAGGCTGCAATGGCAAGGATATCGGCCCTTTCATCCCCTTCTCCGGTGCTGGCCATTGTGAAAAAGCCGGAAGTACCGTTCAAGGCTCCTTCGGATGGCCTCTACCTGGCGCTGGACGGCATCAGGGACCCCGGTAATCTTGGAACAATCCTGAGGATTGCCGACTGGTTTGGAATTGATGCCGTATATGTCTCTGAAGATACTGTGGAACTGTTTAATCCCAAGGTGGTTCAGGCAACAATGGGTGCAATTTTCCGTATTCCGTTCTTCACGGCTAACATCCCTTCACTGTGCTCCTCCTACCCCGGCAAGGTGTACGGAACTTTCCTTGACGGAGAGAATATGTACAGGAAGGAACTGTCGGCCACCGGAATCATTGTTATCGGCAACGAGGCAAATGGCATATCAAAGGAAACGGCCGCCTGTGTAAGCGACCGTCTCTATATTCCTCCCTATCCGGCCGATGACCCCGGCTCCGAATCCCTTAACGCAGCTGTTGCCACCGCTGTTACCGTTGCGGAGTTCCGCAGGAGGGGTTAATCTACTTTAATTACGTTATAGCCAAACGCTTTCACCGATACGCTGTAGACGGTGCGTATGGCCTTGATGCCAAGGAACTGAAGGGCTTCGGGCGGGATGCGGAGGGTTATATCGGCCTCGGGGCCGAAATTGGCCACCAGAAGGTAGCACTCCTTGCCGTCTGAGCGTAGCCAGGCAAAGTGGCGGTCCGGGTTGAAGGCACCGTCCTGGCAGTAGCAGAGATCATAGCTGAGGCCCTCAGAAAAAGCCGGCTTTCCAGCCAGGGCAAACAGTTCCCTATATGCCCCCAGCACATTCCCGGGGCCGAAATGCTTTGTGGCCCAGTCAAAGATGGAGGTGCGGCCGTCAAGTCCGCTGAAGCCTTCCTTATCCATTCCTCTCTCCCCTGCCTCCTGGCCAAAATAGAGCATGAACGGGGCGGTGTTCCAAAGGAGGGAAACTGCCAACGCGGCGTAGCCTTTCTCAGGACTTCCGCAGAAGAAATCCGATGCCAGGCGCTGCTCGTCGTGATTCTCCAGGAAGTTGAGCATATGCGGCTGGAGATCCCCAAGGAACTGCCAGTCACGAGTGATTCCCGTGGCCGATGCTCCGCAGCACGAAACCGCCCTCAGGGTATCGTAGAGGCCGCATTTGTCATAAAGGAGGTCAAAACCCACCTCTTCCACGTACATGCGGTATTTGTCTTTCTGGTACACCTCCGCAATGAAGATGATATCTGGGAATTCCTGCTTTATTTTCCCTATGAGCCACTTCATGAACTCTGGCGGAACCATCTCCACCATATCGCATCGGAAGCCGTCCACGCCTTTGAGGGCCCAGAAGCGCACAATTTCGTACATCTTGTCCCAGGTGCGGGTGTGGAAATCGCAGTAGTTTATGCGCACGGTTTCCCACCAGTCGTTGATGTCCGGGGCCGATGTGAAGGCGTTGCCGGAGGCCTTTGCGGGATACTCCTTAAAGTTGCATTTTACGGGCAGTTTAAGCTGCTGTCCGGGATAATAATAGAAGTCATTTTCAGGAGCCCAGTGAACGCTGGTATTGTCCTCTTTTCCAAGGTTAACGTTCTCCCTTGCAACGTGGTTTGGAACAAAGTCTATGATGACTTTCAGGCCCTCCCTGTGAGTCCTTTCAACAAGTTCAAGGAATTCTTGCATTCGGTTTGCCGAATTGTCTGCAAGATAAGGATTTACGTCGTAGTAATCTACAATGGCGTAAGGGCT
>OMQK01000302.1 GCA_900313205.1 uncultured Bacteroidales bacterium
GAATTAGCTTTATAGAGGTGCACTTTTCGGGAGGCCACTGAAAAAGGCATCGCTAATGTAACCCTCTGAGAATCGTATAATTGAACGGTCCCTCGAGTTTTCGATTCCATTCTAGGATTTTCGATTCTCGAGGGGTTTTTTTATGAAAAGACGAGGTATTTCCCTCTATTTTCCGCTCTTTTCGCCCAGCATCCGCACGATTCGCTTCAGATTTGACGCGTATATCGCCACTGCCCCCTGCAGGGCCATGCATCCGATGCCGTAGGATTCCGCCCTGTCATATCCGAGATTGTTCTTCAAGTCCGAGTTCTTCGCCTCTATCTTGTATCGCTCCCGGTACTTCTTCCTGAACTCGTCCGTCTCCTGGAATGCCCTCTGTCTCTCTTGGGCCTCGCTATGGATAGATACCGAGTAAGACTTTGTCCTCTGATTAAAAGCAAAGCAGCCCTCACGTCTTTTGCATAAGACGCATTTACGTGTGTCGAAGTAATGGACCTCCCTGGCCGCCACGTTGTCCCGCGCCTTGGCGACGGCCTTGCGTACGGCCATATGACCCGCCGGGCAGACATACATTCCTGCATCCTTGTTGAACGAGAAGCCGCCATCTTCCTTGCGGCACCCCTGAACGACATTCGCATTCAACTTCGCGATGACCTTCACGCCCTTCCTTTCGCATTCCTCCAGATTCTCGTTGCTCGAATACGCCCCGTCGCCGATGGCTTCGTCCACCTCCTGTCCGTTCTCGCGACTCTTGTCGATCAGTTCCTGCATGTAGTCCCCATCCGCAGTTTCTCCTGAGGTGACTACGGCCGCGGTCACAAGCCGCTCCTGGTTGATGGCCATGTGCGTCTTGTAGCCGAAGAACTCGTCGTCCTCGCTCTTGTGGCCCGTGCGCGCATCGGAATCGGCCGAGCATTCGAAGTGGTCCTGGATGTCGTCAATCGCCTCCTTCAGCAGGTTCAAGTGCTTGGAAACGCCAGGCAGCCGGGACAGCGGCATCTCAGAAACGGCCTGCACGAGCGACTCGGCATAGGACATCGCCTTCTCAATATCCTCCCCCTCATACTTTTCCGGCAAGTCCTTCTTCACGCTCTCGTCGAAGCGGTACAGACTCTTGCGGAGGTCCTTGCCCAGCTTCTGAAGATACTCGCTGGGATAACGGCGGTTCGCACGGGAGCGCGTATGGGTCGAGTCCATGATGATGGACTTCGACTTGATCAGGCCATGCTCCGCGGCCACCTTCAGGCTCTGGGAGATCAGCTTGTCCATCAGCTCCGGATCCTGGAGCCGCTGTCGGCGGAAACGGGTCAGGCTGCTCGGGTCGATCATCTCCGTCTGCTCCGGAGGCAGGCCCAGGAAGCACTTGTACGCCATGTTGTAACGGGACTGCTCCACCACATCGACATCGGACCAGTTATCAATCACCTTGATCAACAGGTACTTGAACATCACCCGCGGATCGATGGCCGTGCGACCGTTGTCTTGACAATACTTGTCCTTCAACTCATCCTTGACGAAAGGACGGATGCAACTCACGTAGTTCAAGATTTCTTTTCGTATAGGCATCGTGTCGATAAGGTCTTGCTCCAACATTGACTTTATGGTTGTCGGCGGCGTCTTTTTTGGCTTTGCCACTTCTCCTTCGTCACGGGTTCCGTTGTAGTTGATTACAGTTGTGGCGTTGGGATTGTAGTTTTGAACAGTCCCGATATGCACTTCTTGAAAAGTGTTCCCAGTTCCAGGATTTCCTTCAATCTTGATGTCCATAAGCCCGTGGTTGAAAGGTCGTTTCTCTTTCTATTACAGCCTTGTAAATTATTGATTATTAGTTGTGAAAGATGAAAGAAAGTGGCACACAAGTTTCTTCCTAGGTTTCAGGGAGGCGCTCACCGTAGTTTTGCATCGTCATTCAGCCACAAACGGGTGGCAAAAAAGATGACCAGCGTTCTTTGACATACTGAAACCCATAGCAAAACAAGGATGTGACGTTAACCTCATCGTGAGGTATTCCACACTATCGTACTACCTATTCAATAATTTATTTACTTAAAAATTTACAAAAATGGCTAAAATCAAACATCTCGGCCTCGGCCGCAAAAGTTCTGGTACCCTCGACGGTATCACCTATGTAACCCGCAACGGCGTCACCTACGCCCGTTCAACACCCGACATTCCCGCCTATGTCTTCAAGACCCCTGCAGCCTTGAAGCGCCAGGCCATCTTCAAAGCCATCTTCGACCTTAAGCAGGAGGTGGACGCCCTCAAGGCGCGCATAG
>OMQK01000328.1 GCA_900313205.1 uncultured Bacteroidales bacterium
CCGGACCCGCACGGAGACGTCGATGTTCCCACCCCCAAGGTGGAAGAGCCCAAACTGGACCCGCGCGCCTCGTTCCCCGGCATGAGCCAGAAGGAGAGCAGCGCCACCACCCCGCACAGTGCATCGGAAGCCACGGAAGGGTTCAAGGCCGGCCAGCCGGACGGAAACACCCGGGAGGGCAAGACGGAAGGCAGTGCCAACGCCCACGTGAAAGGACGTAACGTAGTGGGCTCCCTTCCCCGCCCCACCTACGCCTCCCAGACGGAAGGCACGGTGGTGGTGCAGGTGAAAGTGGACCAGTACGGCAACGTCACAGAGGCCATCCCCGGCGCGGAAGGCACCACCGTTACAGACAAAACTTTATGGAACGCCGCGCGTAACGCCGCCATGAAAGCCCATTTCAACATGGACGCCCATGCCCCGGCCGTGCAGAGCGGCACCATTACGTATATTTTCAAACTCAAGTAATCGACGTGAGTCGAGTAGTGTATTTATCTTATGGAAGAAAACAAAAAGCATACGCGCACGCGTATCGCGAGACGGCCTTCAGAAGGCCACGCAGAAAAAGTGGATTACAGCACCAGCCGCAGTTTTGATTCGGACGAGCGGCCTGCCCGCCGTTATTCCCAGGACCGTAGCAACGCCAATCGTCCCCGTCGTACAGACGGCGATCACAAACCTTTCGGAGAGCGCAAGGCCTACGGAGAGCACAAGAGCTATCGCAAGCCGTACGGCAGCAAGCCGGCCGGTCGCAGCGGCTACGGCAAGCCCAGCTTCGGTGGGCCCAAACCCGCCGGCCGCAAACCGTTCAACAAGCACAGCGAGGCAGAAGCCGGCATGAGCGCCATGCTCAGCCGCAAGCCCCAGGTGAACGGCCGCTACAGCGACGACGACACCGTAAAGACCGAAATCCAGGAAGTAGTACGCCTGAACAAATTCATCGCCAATTCCGGCGTTTGCTCCCGCAGGGAGGCCGACACTCTCATCCAGAGCGGTGTGGTCACCGTGAATGGGGAGGTCGTCACGGAACTGGGCACCAAGGTGAACATCCTCAAGGACGATATCCGCTTCAACGGAGAACGCCTCAAAGGGGAAGAGAAAGTGTATATTGTGATGAACAAGCCCAAGGGTTACGTCACCACCGCCAGCGACCCGCACGCGGAAAAGACCGTGATGGACCTCCTGAAGGGCTGCCCCACCCGCGTCTTCCCTGTGGGCCGGCTGGACAAAAACACCACCGGCGTGCTCATGTTCACCAACGACGGGGAAATGGCCGAGCACCTCACCCACCCCTCCTACAACAAGAAGAAGATTTACCAGGTGGTACTGGACGCTCCCCTCAAGGAAGAGGACCAGCAGAAGATTCTCGCCGGCATTGAACTGAGCGACGGCGTGGTGGCGGCCGATGAACTGGAATACATCGACGCCCACGACCACCGTCAGCTGGGCATTGAAATCCACTCCGGGAAAAACCGTATCGTCCGCCGCATCTTCGAGTCCCTGGGCTACGAAGTCCGCGCCCTGGACCGCGTATACTTCGCCGGCCTCACCAAGAAAGGCCTCAAGAAGAGCGACTGGCGCTACCTCACGGAAGGGGAAGTGAACATCCTTAAAATGGGAGCTTACGTATAGCCTATGGCACACAGAGCAGGTTTTGTCAATATCATCGGCAACCCCAACGTGGGGAAAAGCACCCTGATGAACGCCCTGGTGGGGGAAAAACTTTCCATTGTCACCGCCAAGGCCCAGACCACCCGTCACCGCATCATGGGCATTGTGAGCGGCGAAGACTACCAGATTGTGTATTCGGACACGCCCGGCATCCTTAAACCCAACTACCGCCTGCAGCAAAGCATGTTAAACTTTGTGGACACGGCCATCGGGGACGCCGACATTATCCTGTACGTGACGGACGTGGTGGAGAAAGGGGACAAGAACGACGCCTATATTGAGAAACTGCGCAAAGTGGGCTGCCCGGTGGTAGTGGTCATCAACAAGATTGATATTTCCACCCAGGAAAAGGTGGTGGAACTCATGGGCTGGTGGAAGGAACAACTGCCCAAGGCCCAGATTATCCCGGCATCGGCCCAGGAGAAATTCAATCTGGAAAGCATCCTGGAGGCGGTGAGCAGCCGCCTGCCGGAGGCCCCGGCCTGGTTCGACAAAGACCAGTTCACGGACAAGAACCTGCGCTTCTTTGCATCGGAAATCCTGCGGGAGAAGATTTTCCTCAACTACAGTGAGGAAATCCCCTACTCCTGCCAGGTAGAGATTGAAGCCTTCCACGAGGGCGAAGACCGCTATGAGATTTCCGCCGTCATTTACGTAATGCGGGATTCCCAGAAAGGCATCCTCATCGGCAAGGGCGGAAAAATGCTCAAAAAAGTGGGCACGGAGGCCCGCCTGGAAATGGAAGACTTCTTCCAAAAGAAGGTTTTTTTGAGTACCTTTGTAAAAGTGGACCCCGACTGGCGCGAGAGCCGCAAGGAACTCCGCCGCTTCGGATATGAATTCTAATATT
>OMQK01000301.1 GCA_900313205.1 uncultured Bacteroidales bacterium
GAAATCTCCGCGCCGTTCTCAAGGAGAATGTGCCCGGCGTCGGAGGCAACCTCCAGAACTTCCGCAAAATCAGGCTTTTCCATTAGAGCTTACCCTGCTCTCCCAGGTGGGAATCCTTGAATCCTATGAAATACAGCACACCGTCAAGGCCGATTGTACTGATGCTCTGGCGGGCGCTTTCCTTCACGCGCGGCTTAGCGTGGAATGCAATTCCAAGGCCTGCCTCGTTAAGCATGGGAAGGTCATTGGCACCGTCTCCAACCGCAATTGTCTGTGCAAGGTTCACGTGCTCCGTCTGGGCGATAAGTTTAAGTAGATCGGCCTTCCTGCGGCCGTCCACAACCTCTCCAAGATACCTTCCGGTGAGTTTTCCGTCTTCCCCTATTTCCAGTTCATTTGCGTAGACGTAGTCTATGCCGTATTTCTTCTGAAGGTACTCCCCAAAGAATGTGAAGCCGCCGGAAAGGATGGCTATCTTGTAGCCGCAGGTCTTGAGGACAGACATGAGGCGGTCCGTGCCTTCGGTTATGGGAAGATTCTCTGCAATATCCTGCATTACAGATACATCCAGGCCCTTAAGTAAAGCAACTCTTTCGGTGAAACTTTCCTTAAAATCAATCTCTCCCCTCATTGCACGCTCTGTGATTGCAGCCACTTTGTCGTACACTCCGTGACGCCTTGCAAGCTCATCTATGCACTCTGCCTGGATGAGGGTGGAATCCATATCGAAGCAGATGAGGCGGCGCATACGGCGGTACATATCGTCCTTCTGGAAGGAGAAGTCCATCCCCGCCTCCGCACTCATAGTCATGAGGTCCTTCTGCATGGCACTCTTGTCATCGGCCGATAAGAAACCGCGGACAGAGAACTCCACGCACGCGCGGACGTTGTGCTCTGGATGCTTGATGCTCATACGGCCGGTGAGGCGCTTGATGACGTCTATGTTGAGCCCGTAACGGCTTATCACGTCCGTTGCAGCCTGGATCTGGGCGGCGCTTAGGCTGCGGCCGATAATGGTAAGGATGTAGCGGTTACGTCCCTGGCGGCCGGCCCAGGCCTCGTAGTCGTCGTCGGAGATGGGAGCGAAGCCGATGCTTATGTTTCCAAGTTCCGTGGTCTTGAAAAGGAGGTCCTTCATCACCTGGCCGGAGTGGGGTTCATCTATCCTTATGAGGATACCCATTGAAAGGGTATTGTGAATCACGGCCTGGCCAAGGTCCAGGATCTGGGCGTCGTACTTTGCCAGAATGGCCATTATCTCCGCGGTAAGGCCCACGCGGTCATTACCGGAAATCCTTATTAATATCTGTTCTTGTTTCATATTGTGCAAATTTACGGAAATTTCCGTATTTTTGTAAGTTAAAACTTGAAAATGGGCTTACTTATATTATATCTCCTTCTCACAATGGGCATCTCATTCCTGTGCTCACTGCTGGAATCCGTACTTATGTCCACCCCTCTTTCCTATATCACAATGAAGGAAGACGAAGGAGACAAGAACGCAGCCCTCTTCATGAAATTCAAACAGGACCCTGACCGCCCCCTGTCGGCCATCCTGTCCCTAAATACCATTGCCAACACCCTTGGCGCAGCGGCTGTGGGCCACCAGGCCACCCTCCTTACCGGAGACCACTGGTTCGGGATCATATCGGCCGTCATGACCATCCTCATCCTGGTATTCTCGGAGATTGTCCCCAAGACCATAGGTACATCCCACTGGAAAGACCTCCTCTGGCTCTCCCGCGTGATGAACTTCCTGGTGTATCTCCTCTTCCCCATCGTGTGGCTCATTGACAAGCTCCATAACACCATATCGGACGAGGACCCTGACCTTGGCATTTCGCGTGAGGAAGTATCGGCAATGGCAAATATTGGTGAGGAAGAAGGCGTCCTGGATAACTCTGAGAACAAGGTTATCCAGAACATCATAAAACTGGACGACATTAAGGCTTATGACGTCATGACTCCCCGCGTTGTGGCGGCCATAGCCCCCGAATCAATGACCCTCAAGGAGTTCTACAAACAGGAAGAACTCTCCCATAACTCCCGTATTCCGGTATATTCGGACTCCCCTGAATTCATCACGGGGTATATCCTCCGCTACGACGCCCTTGAGAATCTGGCCGAGGACAAGTTTGACATGCGCCTAAGGACCATCAAGCGCAAGATTGCGGCCTTCCATGAGGAAACAACGGTGAGTGACATCTGGGAAAGCCTCCTCAAGACCAAGGACCAGATTGCCTGCATCATAGACGACTACGGCTGCTTCCAGGGCATCAAGCGCAAGAACCAGTACAAGCAGATAGTGCTCCCGGATGAGGACGATGAGTAGGAGGATCTTTTTCAACCCTATAACAGGTCTTTTTTTCAGACTTACGGCTAGACGTCCAAAGCGCAAGGCTCCGGTAAATGCGGAGATTGAGAGGCTTCGGGCACAGGCAAAGGAAGAACTGCCTCCACGGCTTGCGGAACTTGCCGCGCAGCACGGTTTCCGTTACAATAAGGTATTCATCAAGAACAATTTGAGTAACTGGGGCAGCTGCTCTTCCCTTAAGAATATCAATCTGAACTTACGGCTTGTAACCCTGCCTCAGGAACTTCAGGACTACGTTATGCTTCATGAGCTCTGCCACTTGAAGTACCTCAACCACGGCCCTCAGTTCCATGCCCTTTTGGAAAGCGTCTGCCCCGGGCACAGGGAAAAGGCCAAAGCCTTGAGAGGTATCCGTTTATGCTAAAACGCTGATTAATAGTTAATTATAACTTTTACTCCTATCTGTTTTGACTGGAGTAAAATATATAAAATACTGATTATTAAATAGTTAATGAAAACGGTTGCAATCATAGGAGCTGGAGCGGCGGGGTGCTTTTGCGCCGCAGAGCTAAGGCGCCGCGCCCCGGAAGTGGCTGTAACGGTGTTTGAGGCCGGTCCAAGGCCGATGGCAAAACTTGCGATCACCGGCGGCGGCAGGTGCAACCTCACCAATGACTTTGAGGGCATACGCTCCCTCTCCGATGCCTATCCCCGCGGGGAACGCGTCATGAAACGCGCCCTGAAGGCATTTTCCAACGATGATACCATCCGCTGGTTCACGGAGCGCGGGGTCCCCTGCACCCTCCAGGAAGACCACTGCTGGTTCCCCTGCAGCCAGGATGCAATGGACATTGTCCGCTGCCTTCTACGCGCAATGGACGGGGCCGATATAAGGGTTAGTACACCTGTAAGCAGCATTAAAGAACTTAAGGATAGTTTTGACTACGTTGTTGTAACAACCGGAGGAATGAGCAAAGGGGCATCAATGTTTGAAGGCCTGGACCTTGAAATTGTGCCTCCTGTCCCCTCACTTTTCACGCTGAATATTCCCGACAAGAGCCTCACAGCCCTTATGGGTCTTGTAGTGGATGCGTCAATCAGTATCCCGGGAACGGCATTCAAGGCCGATGGCCCCCTACTCATTACAGACTGGGGTGTAAGCGGGCCTGCGACACTGCGGCTCTCTTCGTACGCCGCCAGGTGGCTGGCAGATAATCAGTATCGTGGGACGCTGCTTGTAAACTGGCTTGGAGTTTCTGAAACGGAAATACGGGAGAGACTGAGTGAGCTTTCAGAAAGTGCGCGCACAGTTGCCAATACCCATCCCGCAGAGCTAAGCGACAGGCTGTGGAAGATGCTGGTTTCACGTGCAGGGATACGGCCGGACGCCCGCTGGGCAGAGCTCGGAAGCAGAGGGCTCGCGCGTATGGTAAACGTCTTGATCTCAGACTCTTACGAGATCGCCGGCCGCGCTCGATTCAAGGAAGAATTCGTCACCTGCGGCGGTGTCTCCCTCTCCGAAGTCCGTCCCGACACCCTTGAATCGCGTCGCATCCCAGGCTTCTTCTTCGCCGGCGAAGTCCTGGACATAGACGCCGTCACCGGCGGCTTCAACCTCCAGGCCGCCTGGTCCACCGCCTGGACCGTCGCCCACTCTCTAGTGCTGTAGAGCCCGCTGGCCGTTTTTCATAAGTCGCTGATATATAATAACATGTGCATCTCCTATGGGTACTTTTGGAGCACAGGAGATGCAGATATCGTTGATACATAGACAGTTACAAAAAACGCTACGGAGGGAAGCGACAGAGGGGAT
>OMQK01000300.1 GCA_900313205.1 uncultured Bacteroidales bacterium
GGCATGCGCCACCTGCACGGAAAAACCGCTTGTCGCAGCCATCCCAAAGCCTCCGAAGAGCCAGAGGCATGTTGACACAAGGCCGATTGACGCTCCAGCCGCAGGCCCCAGATGCCCTACCATTGCGGTGTCTATGTACTGCATCATGACGGAGGATAGCTGGGCAAGGATTGCGGGGTAACTCATGGAATGGCACAGTTTTATCTGCTGCCCCGTTGTGAGCTGTCCTCCGCCGCGGAGAATTCCAAGGAGAATGTCTTTCCTACTTGCCATAACCCGGTACTTCTCCCTTGTCTATCATATCCCTGAGGACTTCCAGATAGGAGTCCTCTGCTGTGCCGAAGGCGCTCCTAAGTTCCATAAGAGTGTATTTTCCGCCCATTCCTTCTATCCATGCCGCCAGCTTTTCCCTCAGGTCCTTTGGCTTTGCAGCTCCCGCGCGGCAGATGTCGCACTTGCCGCATAGGGCGCTTTCCATCTGGCCGAAGTACCGCAGAAGGAACTGTGACCGGCATTCATCCTCCTCTTCCACGTAATCCATCATGGTCTGGACCCTCTCATGGAAGGTGCTCCTCAGGAGTTTATACCTCTGGGGACTAAGCTGGAGGTTACCGGGCATGAGGCGGCCGTGCGCAAGGCATATTATGGTGGCGTGGTCGGCGGGGATATAACGTATGACGTGATTCACTGAAAGCCCGTACAGGAGTTGCCTCAGGGCCGATACAGGCACTCCCACGCGACCCGCCACAGCGTCTTCCTCTATGGGAGTTGCGTATGAGAAAATGCCGGTGTACATCCTCATGAGGGCGTCCAGCACATCCGGCATCCTTGGGTCCGGAAGGTCTACACCGTAAAGTGCGGTACGGTCCACGTCTATCTTCACGCGGGTGTCTATATCGGCATCCTCGGCAAGGGACCAGTGGCCCTCCCTGCCGATGTATTTTATGGCGTACCACGCCGGAGCCTGCTGAAGGCCGAAGCGCTTACAGAACTCCCTTATGTCGAATTTAAGCATCCGGCCTTCTCCTCCTTCATAGGGGATTTCATAGTAGATGTGGAGCTTCTGGTAGATGTCCTCAATGTATTCCAGGGAAGGGAAAGAGACCTGTTCAATTTGCTTGAGGCGGGTGATATCCGTGCCGTTCCAGAGAAGGACGGCGTATGAAGGCTTCCCGTCACGCCCGGCGCGGCCCGCTTCCTGGAAGTAGGCCTCCGGGGAATCAGGGAGATCGGCATGAACCACAAACCTTACGTCCGGCTTGTCAATTCCCATACCGAAGGCGTTGGTGCACACCATTACGCGGGTTTTGCCGCTTTTCCAATCCTCCTGCCTCTCTGCCCTTGTGTGTGCCCCCAGGCCCGCGTGGTAGAATGAGGCCGATATCCCTGCGCTCCTGAGCTGGGCCGATAATTCTTCCGCACGGCTTCTGCTCCTCACGTACACTATCCCCGTGCCGGGAACGCCGTTACAGATGCTTCTGATCTGGCCGGCCTTGTCCTGGGTCTTGCGGACTATGTAACTTAGGTTGGGGCGCTCGAAGCCTGATTTCAGGATAAGTTTTTCCTTGAAGGCAAGGTGCTCCATGATGTCACTGGCCACAAGCGGAGTGGCGGTGGCGGTGAGCGCTATCACGGGGGCGTCCACCTGCTTCCGGATCTTTCCTATCTCAAGGTAATCCGGGCGGAAGTCATAGCCCCACTGGGATATACAGTGGGCTTCATCCACCACAATGTAGGAGACGTTGAGGACGCTCAGGTATGCGTGGAAGGCACGGGTCTTAAGGCGTTCAGGGCTAAGGTAGAGGAACTTGTAATCTCCGTAGGCGGCGTTGTTGAGGGCAAGGTCCACTTCACGGCGGTTCATGCCGGCGTGGATGGCTATGGCCCTGATTCCACGGGATTTAAGGTTCTGGACCTGGTCCTTCATGAGGGCTATGAGGGGAGTGACCACAAGGGCTATTCCGTCCTTCATGAGGGCCGGAACCTGGAAACACACGCTCTTTCCGCCGCCGGTTGGAAGTATGGCAAGGACGTCCCTGCCATCCAAAGCGTTTTGGATGATCTCCTCCTGCATGGGCCGGAACGAGTCATAGCCCCAATATGTCTTAAGTGTCTCCTGAGGACTCATTAATTCCACTTACGTTACCCCCTCCCGAAACCCCTCCCCTCGGGGGAGGGACTCGAGGTTTGCTAAGATACGGCTTTTTTCTTAGATTTGCGGTATGAATGTGCAGAAAACAAATGCCGCAAGGCTCCTGGATGCAGCGGGGATTGAGTATA
>OMQK01000296.1 GCA_900313205.1 uncultured Bacteroidales bacterium
ATCATACTGATCATCTTTGCCGCACTGCTCTTTGCCGTGTGGCTGCCCCTTCTGGTGGTATCCCTCCGAAGGGCCTTTGGCGAAATGAAGAAACACAAATAATTATGGAAGTTAGTAAAAAAGTAGTGTATGATGCCCCGCAGGCCGATGCCGTGGAGCTCAAGACCGAAGGGATTGTCTGTGATTCCCAGAATCGTGTATTATGGATCCTGTCCGGGGAACCTACGGATTCCATGAGTTCGGACGCCGAATGGGACCGCACCGGTTACGGCAGCGCCGAGAGTTTTTAATGGAGGAGGACAGGTTATGACAACAAGAAGAACTCTTTTTGCAGCAGCCCTCCTTCTTATGGGCGCAGCGCTCTGGACCTCCTGCCAGAAGGAAGCCGATTCAGTCAGGGATGGAGCCCCCGCAGATATCCCGGAAGGATGCCTCTGGCTCTCCCTTGAGGCCAACAAGGCGGACGACACCAAGGCCCTTGAACTTGTAGGCAGCACACTCAACGCATACTGGACGGCCGGTGAGCACGTAGAGGTTTTCCTGGGAGGAACCTGCATCGGCACGCTGAGTGCCACGCCAAGCGGGACGGACCCTACCAAGGCCACGCTCTCGGGAACTGTTGATGCCAGCGGTATAGCAGAGAATGCCGTCCTCACGCTTCTCTTTCCAAGGGAAACCTGGAGTTATGCCAGCCAGGCGGGCACATTGGCTTCCATAGCGGCAAACTATGATTACGCTGCCGCCGAGGTGGAGGTGGTCTCCGTAGATGGCAATAACGTCACCACCACCCAGGCATCCTTTGTCAACCAGCAGTCCATCTATAAGCTCACCTTCACGGGGCTCCTTGCAGGCATCGCAAGCGTGACCATCCATTCGGCCGGAAACAAGCTGGTGGCAAGTTCCGCAGTTGGCGGAAGTCAAACATACGGCGACGTCACCGTCACCCTTGATGATGCCGCCCGCAGCGCCAACGGAGACGGGGTGGTCTACGCTGCCCTCCGTTTCGACGCCCTTGAGGCGGGACAGACCGACGTCCTTACCATCACCATCACGGACACTGACAGCAACACCTATGTAGCCACCAAGTTTTCTCCCTCCGGAGGGTTCCAAAACGGCAAGTACTACACCTCCACCAAAGGTGTCCAGATACAAAGGACTATTGTCCTCGACAGCGTAACAGAAACTGACGGAATGGGCCATAAGTATGTCGCAGCCCAGGACGGGGATATCATTACGGGGAAATTCTTGGAGAATGGGAGTCTGGATGATGGTTACATCACCATCCCCGATGGGGCCACGGTAACCCTGGATGGCGCTAATATTATTGCGCCAGATGAATCCGATCACGCGGCCATCCACTGCCTCGGTTCCGCACACATTATCCTTAACGGAGTTAATAACGCTGATGCAGGAAATAATAGCAATTACCCTGCCGTCCTTGCAGCGCATAATGACTCCGGCATCGGGGATGAGTACACCCTTACCATCAGCGGCACGGGACGTCTTAATGCCGATAGTCCGATAAGCTCTGCTGCCGGAATAGGCGGCGGGAATGGAATCCCCTGCGGCAACATCGTCATTACAGGAGGCACCATTGATGCCACAGTTTCAACACCTTTCTACTCGGCTGGTATCGGCAGTGGTCAAAACAGCTCCTGCGGCAATATCACCATCAGCGGAGGCACGGTTACGGCTAGAGGAGGAAAATATTCCGCAGGTATAGGCTGCGGATATGCCGATGGCAGCATCAGTTCCTGCGGCACTATCACCATCAGCGGAGGCGAGGTCACAGCCACCGGAGGAAGTGGGGGCGCTGGTATAGGCAGCGGATGTGCACAAGGCAGCGGCAGCATTAGCTCCTGTGAAGATATCACCATCAATGGAGGCACGGTTACGGCTACCGGAAGTTCTAACGCCGCAGGTATAGGCAGCGGATATGCCACGAGCAGCAGCACAAGCTCCTGCGGCGATATCACCATCAGCGGAGGCACGGTCACAGCCACCGGAGGAAGTAGGGGCGCTGGTATAGGCAGCGGATATGCGCAAGGCTTTGGCTGCATTAGCTCCTGTGAAGATATCACCATCAGCGGAGGCGAGGTCACAGCCGCCGGAAGTTCTAACGCCGCTGGTATAGGCAGCGGATATGCCATGAGCAGCAGCACAAGCTCCTGCGGCGATATCACCATCACTGACGGCATTGCTTTTCTCCATGCAGTAAAGAATAACAATGCTGTAAGTGCTTCTATATGTATCATCGGTTACGGCAATAAGGGCTCCTGCGGCACCGTTACCATTGCAGATGTTGTTATGGATGATAATCAAATGAAATACGGCGACAATGATCCGCGCTTGACGGTCTTAGTCACAAATTCCCGGCAAAACGTGACTAAGATCGTCTCTGCTAACAATCTTAGTCAAGAAATGGGTCCCAAAGGTGACTTAGATGGGAAAGGCAACCGAGCCCCCCACTGAAACTATTCTATGTGCAGCACAAGGTACTCCGAGCGGGTACCTATCCTGATCTTGGGACCCCAGATGCCAAGGCCGGAACTGATGTAGTAGCGGGTGTTTCCGCGGGTGTGGTGGCCCCAGGACTTCTCATACATGGCATCCGTCACCCAGGAAAGCGGCCATACCTGCCCGCGGTGCGTGTGGCCGCTGAACTGGAAATCTATCCCGGCTTCCTCTGCATCCTCCAGATGGAAAGGCTGGTGGTCAAGGAGGATAGTGAAGCCTTTTAAGGAATCGGCCAGTTCACTGAGCGCCTTCCTGCCAGGATTACTTCTGTCGTCACGCCCTATGATAGTAACATCCCCTACCCTTGCCACGGAGTCCCTGAGCAGCGTTATTCCGGCCGCGGAAAGGAACTTTTCCGCCTCTTCCTCCTGACTTATGTACTCGTGATTCCCAAGAACCGTATACATCGGGGCCTTGATGCGGGCAAATTCGCTGGCATAATCCCCCTCCAGAAGAGGCCTCAACTGGATATCCACAATATCTCCGCCAAAGAGCACAAGGTCTGGATCCTCCGCGTTTATGAGGTCTACCCAGCGTGCAAGTTCCGGCCTCCGGTTACTGTAACCAAGATGAAGGTCAGAGGCAAGAACCACCGTTATTGGCTTCTCCAGAGGCTTGTCCGTCTTTATGGTAAGTTCCTCCCTGAACTTGTGCTTGTAGTGGATTCCGCCAAGGACAAGGGTAATTGCAATTACTCCAAGAAGGCCCAAGAGCGTGTACCCATTTGAGATGAGCCAGTCCTTGGGGATGAGCCTTACAAGCCTTCCAATATCGGCCAGAATAAAGGCGATGAGAAGATACAGATAAGCTATCATCCAGGGATGTCCAACCTCATAAAGGGCAGTGATGGTGCCTATGGAAGCGTTTTTCCTGAGGCCGATACTTGCAAACGCCAGCGCCATCCAGATAAGGAAAAGGCCGGCAACGATGCTCTTCATAACCCACGTCCCGGGCGTGAGCCTCCAGAGATGCCAGGCAACATACGCTGCCGTAGCAAGGAAAATGAGGAATACTATAATAATAGAGGATCTCATATATCAATTGATAGAAGCAAGGATGATGGAAATATTGTCCACCCCGCCGCCTTCGTAGGCCATATTGAAAAGGTCTTCCGCGGTGGCGCCGTTTGCAAGGGCCTCCTCTATGGCTTCATCCGGAACCATATCTGAGAGGCCGTCTGATGAGACTAGGAGAGTGTCCCCGGGGAGGAGTTTTCCGTCAAGGCTGCTGATGCGGAGATAGCCCTCACAGCCGCCCCCGATGCAGTTCAAGAGTAGTTTACTGGCATCCGGGTCTCCGGTAATCCCTCGCTCTGTTTCGTCC
>OMQK01000293.1 GCA_900313205.1 uncultured Bacteroidales bacterium
GCGCTTTCCAACCTTCAGGCGCTGGCCTATGGAGATTCTGTCGCTCCTCAGGTTGTTCCAGGATTTAAGCTGCTTTACGGTGCAGTGATACTTCTTAGCAATGTGGCTGAGGGTATCTCCGGACTTCACCTTGTAATACACCCATGAGGTGCCGGCCGTAGTCTGGACGGGGCGGCCGTTCACAACCTCTCTGCCGTCGGTGATCTTGCCGCCAAGGAGGACATCGGCCTTATACCTTACTATAGAGTCCTGCATGTCCATGAAGGTGCCGCTGTAGGCAAAGGGGAGGCGGATCACTTCATCGGCCCCGGCGGCGGGGACGTAATCCTTGAAATACTGCGGATTAAGGTCACGGATGTCGTCCATGGGAATGCCCATAACCTCTGAGATCTGCCTCAGGTGGATATTCCTGTGCACGTGGAATGTGTCCACGTACTCCGGAACGGCGGCTGGATCCGGCCTTATGCCGTATTCCTTTGCGTAGTTGATAGCATACATGGCGCCCACAAGGGCAGGTACATAGCCTCTGGTCTCACGGGGGAGGTAATCATACACCTTCCAGTAATCAGTGCTTCCTCCGGCCCTTTTGATGGCTTTGTTGACGTTTCCGCTGCCGCAGTTGTAGGCCGATATTGCAAGCGGCCAGCTGCCGAAGATGGCGTAGGCGTCCTTTAGGTACCTGCAGGCTGCATCAGTGGAAAGGATTGGATCCATGCGCTCATCAATGTAGGAATTAACCCTGAGGCCGTAACTGAGGCCGGTGCGGTACATGAACTGCCACAAACCCTTGGCTCCGTATATGGACTCTGCACGCGGGTTCAGATGGCTTTCTATGACAGCCATATACTTCAGTTCCAGTGGCAACCCGTAACGGTCAAGCGTCTCTTCAAATATGGGGAAGTAATACTCACTGAGAGAGAGAATCTCTGCCATTCTCTTAGGCATCTTCTCGCTGTACAGGACCATATAGTTTTTCACCGTCTCATTATACGGGAGGGTGATAAAACTGTGCATCTTTTCCAGGCGGGCCATCAGGACGGAATCCGGGACATTGGTGTCAAACCTTACTGAGTCCATGTTGTAGCCGGCATCAGGGGACTGCTGCTTAGACTGGCGGTGAAGATACCATCTCTGGAGGAGGGTGTCCTTGTCCTGTGAATATAGGAAGCCCACTGAAATGAAAAGGCTCAGTGCGGCAAAAAACAATCTTCTCATAATCAAAATCTTAACCCTACGGACATTCCAACGGACATCCCGGCCTGGGGAACACCTCCGGTGGTAGCGAACTGGACGGGGGTTACGGCCGGTTCTATGTGCATGGAAATGTCATCGTTCACTTCAAAGTCCTGCATGTAGGCAAACACGTTGGCATCAATCACCTGGATAAGATAGGTGAGGGCAACGGCAAGGATGGAGTAATCCCTGTACCTTCTGTAAAGATCCCTGAAATACTTTGCATTCTCTGCACTGTAGGGAGGCTTTTCCACTTCAGGATCCTCAGACGTGGCCATGTCATATACCGTTTTCCAACGGTTGTACTGCTGGTTGTTGTCCACCACAAAGTTGAGGGAACCGGCCATTATGCCAAGGTATAGCGGCACTTTCCAGAATTCCCCGTTATAGATCTGGCCAAGTCCGGGCAGAAGCAGGGAATACACCGTAGAGCGGGCAGGCTCTGGGTGCTTATCACTCTTGAAGCACACGGCTCCGTCCATGAGGGACCCCCACCATACAAGACCGGCGCCTACATATGAGAGGGTGCTGTATGTCTGGAAACGGGTGTCACCAGTGCTCTTGTAGAGATTCCCAAAATGAATACCTCCATAGACTCCTGCGCCTATCCCGCCATAGATAATGGGCAGTTTCCAGTACTGCTTGTGATAGATCTGGTTGCCGCCGATGAATATGGTGGAACCCATGGTGAGGGTTTTCAGTGATGCGGTACGCTTATGGGCCAGGCCGCCGAAGAATTCCTTGAAATCGAAAAGCTTGGTGGTATCAGTCTTTGTCTTTTCCGTAGTATCGGCATAGGTCTGGGTAAAGGCGTCGCGTTTGAACTGGTCGTCGCGGTACTGCGCGGCCAGGGGAAAACACAACGTCAGTGCTATAAGGATTGCTATGAGGCGGAAACCCCTCATCTGGCGTCCAGGGCTTTGAGGAACTGCTCCATCTGGGCGTCAGACTCAAACTTGATGGTCATGGTGCCCTTGCCGTCACGGGTACGCTTGAGGGAGATATTCTCTCCAAAATACTTACCCACGTTCTCAAGGAGCCTGTAGTACATTTCCGGAAGTTCCTGGGCACCGTCTTCCTGGGCAGGGTCCTTCTTCTTGCCCATGGCCTTTATCTTTTCCTCAAGCTGACGCACTGAGA
>OMQK01000291.1 GCA_900313205.1 uncultured Bacteroidales bacterium
GTCCTGAGCATTACGGTGATGGAGGCGACAAGGCTCAAGAGCCCCAAGGCCGAAACCCACCACCTCCTGCTGGCCCTCTGCCGCACCACGGAGAGCTACGGACAGGCATATCTCCGTGCCCGCGGCATTGACTACGGGAGGCTTCTGGCCGTGATGGAGGATGAAGGTCTCCTGAAGCCCATGGACCAGCAGGGCAACCCCGACGGCAACACTCAGCCTTCCCAGGGGCCGGAGGACGACCCCGATGAAAACAAGAAGCTGGACATAGAGGAATTTGCCTATGACCTCACCCGTGCGGCCATTGAGGGTAAACTTGACCCCGTGGTTGGCCGTGACGTGGAAATCTCCCGCGTAATCCAGATCCTTGGCCGCCGCAAGAAGAACAACCCCATGCTCATCGGTGAGCCCGGCGTGGGGAAATCGGCCATAGTGGAAGGCATAGCGCAGAAGATTGCCTCCGGGAATATATCGGCCGCGCTGGCAAAAAAGCGCATCCTTTCCCTTGACATCGCGTCCGTGGTTGCCGGCACAAAATACCGCGGAGACTTTGAAAAACGCCTCAAGACCATCATCAAGGAAGCATCGGAGAACCCGGACATCATCCTGTTCATAGATGAGTTCCACACAATCGTGGGCGCTGGCGGCGCTTCAGGAAGCCTGGATGCGGCAAATATGCTCAAACCCGCCCTCGCACGCGGAGAATTCCAGTGCATCGGCGCCACCACCCTTGACGAGTTCACAAAGATTGTGGAAAAGGACGGCGCCCTTGACAGGCGTTTCCAGAAGATTGTGGTAGAGCCCACGGACGTGGAGCAGTCCATAGCTATCCTTAAGAACCTCAAACCCAAGTATGAAGAATTCCACGGGATAACTTATGCCGATGATGCCGTAGAGGCTGCAGTTCGCCTTACAAACCGCTATATCACGGATAAATCCCTCCCGGACAAAGCCATCGACGCCCTTGACGAGGCCGGTTCCATGGTACGCCTTGCCCTTTCCAAGAAAAAGGGCGCATCTTCAGTTGTGGAGGTGGAAGATATTGCAACCGTTGTTTCCAAGATGACGGGGATTCCCGTGAACAAGGTGGCCGAATCCGAAGGCAACCGCCTTGTGAAGATGCGTGACCGCCTGAAGGAGCGCATCATAGGCCAGGACGAAGCCGTAGAAACCGTAGTGAGAGCCATCCAGAGGGGCCGCGCAGGCCTCAAGGACCCTCACAGGCCCATTGGAACCTTCCTGTTCTTTGGTCCCACCGGCGTTGGAAAGACACAGCTGGCGCGCACCCTTGCCGAATACCTCTTTGACAGCGAGGAAAACATGGTGAGGATTGACATGAGCGAGTATATGGAGAAATTCAGCGTCTCACGCCTCATTGGAGCGCCTCCGGGATATGTTGGCTATGAAGAGGGCGGCCAGCTCTCAGAGCGCGTGCGCCGTAAACCCTACTGCGTAGTGCTGCTGGACGAGATTGAAAAGGCCCACCCGGATATCTTCAATCTTCTGCTTCAGGTCATGGACGAAGGCCGGCTCACAGACAGCAACGGCCGCATGGTGGATTTCAAGAATACCATTGTGATTATGACTTCCAATGTAGGAAGCCGTGAGATGGAGGAATACGGCAGCGGAATTGGCTTTGCAACCGCAGGAAAAAATGTGAAGGCAGACCGCAAGTCCGTGGTTGAAAAGGCCGTGAAGAAGGCTTTCCCGCCGGAATTCATCAACCGCGTGGACGCCCAGGTGTACTTCAACTCCCTTGACAAGGAAGCCATTGAAAAGATCATTGACATTGAGCTCAAGGGGCTCAAGGCCAGGGTGCAGGAAGCCGGTTATAAACTCACCATAACCCCTACCGCAAAGAGATTCATTGCCGATGCAGGATACGACCCCGCCTATGGCGCCCGTCCCCTCAGAAGGGCCGTCATGCACTATGTGGAAGACCCTGTGTCCGAATTTATCATTGCAGACCGCGCGCTTTCTTCCCATAAAGCCGACGCAGGAGAGCTCAAAGCTCTCAAACTCATTCTCTCAGAGGACAAAGAGTCTACCACAGTGGTACCAGCCTAGCGCTTAAAGTGCCACCGCATCTTCCATTTCCAGGCCAAGGTCCTTCATCAGGTCCTTCAGGGCCTGGAAATTTGTATCCGGAGAGATCACGTTTGAAAGAACGTCTGTGGAGTAGTCTGTGTTACGCATAGCCTTATTCTTTTTAATTTCTGACGCAAAGATAAAGGGAGCTTGCGCCAATCTGAGGCACAAGCTCCCAAAAACTCAAAAATTTCAAAAAAACTGCTACAGCGTGCTCATTTTGTCAAGGCACAGCTCAACAAGCTTGCGGATTGCCGGCTTGTAGTCAGGATTGGAGCTCTTGAGGTAGCGGTTG
>OMQK01000289.1 GCA_900313205.1 uncultured Bacteroidales bacterium
CCCGGCGCCTCCCTCCGCGCTGCAGAGGAAATCATCGGCGAATAGCCCCGTCAAAAGTGAAACGAAAAAAAGGACAGCTTCCTGAGAAACTGTCCTCTTTGGGTACTGGGTAGGAGAATCGAACTCCTATTGCGAGATTGAGAATCTCGAGTACTAACCGTTATACGAACCCAGCATGCGTTGGGAGTGCAAAGGTACGTAAAAAATCTGATTCTCCAAATTTTTATTTCAAAAACACGAAAAAAACTGCAAGGACCAGGCAGATAAATGCCGCAAAGTGGTTCCACTGGATGGGCTGGCCCTTGAAAAGGAAGGTGACTATGATGGTGAAGATGGTGAGGGAGATAACCTCCTGGATCACTTTGAGTTGAAGCAGGTTGAACGGACCGCCGTTACCAAGGAAGCCAATCCGGTTGGCGGGAACGGTGAGGCAGTACTCGAAGAAGGCTATTCCCCAGGAGAAGAGGATGATGAGGATGAGAGGCCATCCGGTGGATATCTTCATTTCCTGGAGCTTGAGGTGTCCGTACCATGCAAACGTCATGAAAACGTTTGAAAACACCAACATCAAAACAGTCCAAAACCCTTTCATAATGTCCACTATTGTTAAAAGCGCGCAAAATTAATATATTTGTGTGATAAATTGAGCCTAAAAACCAAAAAATATGACACTCATTAAATCCATTTCCGGTATTCGCGGAACAATTGGCGGAGAACCCGGCGGTTCTCTCACTCCTATCGATGTAGTGAAATTCACGGCCGCATATGCAGCCACACTGCCTCAGCGCAAGCCCCAGCCCAACGGTGAGCGCTACAAGATTGTTGTTGGTAAGGATGCCCGTATGTCTGGCGATATGGTGGAGCAGCTTGTTGTGGGAACCCTCATCGGCTGCGGAATTGACGTGGTAAAGTGCGGTTTCGCATCCACTCCCACCACGGAAATGGCAGTGCTCTTTGCTAAAGCGGATGG
This sequence comes from uncultured Bacteroidales bacterium, assembly GCA_900313205.1. GTDB lineage: Bacteria > Bacteroidota > Bacteroidia > Bacteroidales > UBA932 > Cryptobacteroides. The sequence goes on from OMQK01000289.1 coordinate 971, forward strand.
CGGAATCATCCTCACCGCCAGCCACAACCCCAAGCAGTGGAACGCCCTTAAACTCCTCAATGACAAGGGAGAATTCCTTACCGCCATTGAGGGCCAGGCTGTCCTTGACCTTGCAGAGAAGGAGGACTTCAACTTTGCAGAGGTTGATAACCTTGGCCAGATAGAGGAAGAGGACTTCACGGACAAGCACCTGGATGCAGTCCTTGCCCTTCCCGCAGTGGACGTTGAGGCCATCAAGGCCGCAAAGTTCACGGTTGTGGTAGACGCCGTAAACTCAGTTGGCGGCATCATCATGCCCAGGCTCCTTAAGCGCCTGGGAGTCAAATGTATCGGCCTTAACTGCAATCCTACCGGAGACTTTGCGCATAATCCGGAGCCGCTGCCCGCAAACCTTGTGGAGCTTTCTGAGACCGTTGTCAAGGAGAAGGCCGATCTTGGCGTTTCAGTAGACCCTGACGTAGACCGTCTGGCGTTCATCATGGAAAACGGTGAGGCCTTCGTGGAGGAATACACCCTTGTTTCCGTGGCCGATTACCTCTGCGAGCTGGCTGAGAAGGAAGGAAAGCCCATTGCAACGGTGTCCAACCTTTCAAGTACCCGCGCACTGCGTGACGTCACTGAAAAGCACGGCGGCAAGTACTATGCATCGGCCGTAGGTGAAGTGAATGTCACCACCCTTATGCACAAGGTGGGCGCCCTTATTGGCGGCGAAGGCAACGGAGGCGTCATCTATCCCGCCATCCACGCTGGCCGTGACGCCATGGTTGGCGTTGCCCTGTTCCTGAGTAACCTTGCCCATAAGAAGATGAAGGTGAGTGAGCTCAAGAAGACCTATCCTCAGTATTTCATCGCAAAGAATAAGATTCAGCTCTCTGACAACGCCCTCATTGACAAGATTCTTAATGAGCTCAAGAAGATCTACGCCAACGAGAACATCAACGACATTGACGGCGTGAAGATCAACTTTGAGAAGAACAAGACCTGGGTGCACCTCCGTAAGTCCAACACTGAGCCCATCATCCGCATCTACTCCGAGGCTTCCACCATGGAGGCCGCAGAGGCCCTTGGCAATGAGGTCATTGCCGTTGCTAATAAGATAATCGGCAAATAGTGTTTTCATTCAGAACAACGCCGCTGGAGGACCAGCTGGACAAGGCTCTGCTGTACGGCAAGGTGGGGTGTTTCTGCACCCAGAACTGCTGGGATACGGCTAAGGGCCGATGGATGTGGGAACTGTTCCGGGAGAGGGGAAACCTTGAAGCGGTTTTCACTCCGAGGGACGCGGAACTCACGCCCGGGACCAATCACATAGTTTTTGAGGCCGATGTTTTGGCGCGGCTGGACGCCGTAGTGGTGGAAATCCAGGACGTTGGGGTGAGGTACTTCAACTACACCAAGGACGTGATGCAACTTATGG
>OMQK01000287.1 GCA_900313205.1 uncultured Bacteroidales bacterium
AGCAGCATGGCAGCTTTTTCTTCAATACTAGGGTAGAGGTCGTGGCCTTCCCAGGTCTGATAGATTTGACCGATGCTGCTATGGAAGGATGCATCCTTTTCCAGACCGAACAATTCGCTGCCACCGAACTTCTCTTTCAGGCTCTTGATGGCTTCGATGGCATTCTCGTAAGTGGCATGGAAACGCTCGGGAGCCGTTGTGTCTGCGATTTTGAGGCTTTGGTAATCGTAGGCATCCAGCGTGTCGAGAGCGTATGTGTAGTCGCGAATTACGTCGAAAAGATCCGTCGCCTGGTCGGAGGTGAGAAGCAGTTCCTTGCTAAATACATTCTCCAACAGGCCGACAGCTTTCTTCAGATCTTCGTATTTCTGCTCAGATATGGCATTACGGTTGATGACATAGCCGCGACGCATATACTCCTTGATGATTGACGTCGACCATATCCTGAATTTCGTGGCACGTAGAGAGTTGATTCTATAACCGGCAGATATAATTGCATCCAGATTATAATAGAGTACTTTGTCTTCAGATAGGCCTCTGGCGCCACTCTGTGCGGTAATCAAAATTTCTTTGACGACCGCAGAGCGCTCCAGCTCGCCGCTCGCGAATATCTTCCCCATGTGGTAGGAAACATTCTGCTTGGTGCAGCCAAAAAGTGCTGCAATAGCCTTTTGACTGGCCCAGATTGTCTCGTTCACAGGGTCAACCATCGCTTCCATCCTCACCAGGCCGTCTTCAGACTTATAGATGACTATGTCGTTCCTCTCCTCCATGGGCTTGACTTTTTACAAATATAATTGAAACGCTGTGCGAATGCAAATCATTGGTCCCAGTTCTCATACATAATCACAAAAGGCCAATCTGTTATCTGCCACGATTTTTGCAGATGATTTGCATTATGCGTACAAGACTAATTATCCTCCTTCTCCTAAGCTTTTTGCCGGCCGTTTCATGGGCAAATGGAGATCCGGTCGTCCGCTTCTCATCGGTGACCCGGTCCGGGAATCCGATTCCGATGCAGGTTGCCGACGTTCGGATTGTTCATGAACAACTGACTTTCAAACCGGGGATTCCTTATACGATCGTCGAGGTTCATTATACCCTCCATAACCAGAGCGAGAAGGCCATCCAGAATCTTGATTATGGCTTTCCCATTGACTTTGAAGGACCCGCCGACTCCTTTACGTTCCGGGGCGATGAAATCACGGAGTCCCTCTATGAAACCGGATGGCGGAAGGAGTTCCTCCGGGATATCGCCTTTTTCCTGAACGGGAAGCCCCTGGAGTGGCATTCGGCCAGTGAAATCGTGGAAAAGGAACACAAGGAGCCGGCTTTCGAACCCGAAGAAGAGGATGATCCCGAAGATGTCTGGTACATCGACGTTCCTCGCCAGTCAAGGATGTGGACCTATACCCAGCTGGACATCGCGCCCGGCGCAACTGTCGACCTGGAAGTGCGGTACTCCATCTATCATGAGCAGACTGCGGGTTACTACGACTTCCGCCAATCTCCACTCAGCCGGTTCCTTACGAGTGATGGCCGGGTAACTTACGATCTGACTCCAGCGAAGCATTGGGGCGATGGGAAGGCAGGGTCAATCGATATCGTCTTGGACGCAAGCCGGCTCCCGAAAGATTCGGAATACCGAATTGAGGGGTTAGATTTTGTCGTCAAAGACTGGCAGTGGACTTTCCATGCCGATTCGTTTGACTATGCGCAGGCGCCCGAAATCTCTCTGAGGTTCGGGGCACGCCCTCCCAGGAAAGGAGAGCCTTTCCCGGCCTGGATCAATATCGAGTCATTCCGCCTGCCGTCATCGGCATATAAAATGACGCAGACGGAAAACACCATCGACTTAGTTTTCCCCGAGCCCGTTCCGGTGACGGATATCTCTTTCTTCAACGGCAATCCCAACGATGCCGATGCATGGGCGCGGGAAGCGCGTGCGAAAGAATATAAACTGGAAATCCAGCATAGTGACGGAACCTGGGAAACAAGGGAAAAACCGTTTGGGGAAGTGTACCCTTATCATTTATTCGAGACGTATCAACGGGAAGAAGCCGCCGGGGACAGACTGTTTCTTTGCGTGACGAACGTCATGCAGCAGCACGGAAACCGGTTGGTTCCGATTGGCAAGGACGAAAGGGCCTGGAAATCGGGTTATGACAACCGGATCCGGCACATCCGGCTCATAGTAACCAAACTGACCCAGCGCAAGCCCACAGGACAAAATCCTCTCTCTGATATTAGAGTATATGCATATCCGAGGTCTAATAGCTTTATGCCATAATTGCCCTCTGCGATAGCTGCGGAATAAGTTTGTTTTGGGGAAATAGTTTATACTTTTTACATTTATCAGTCTAGAACGATTCTCAGAACCTCCGTGATGCCGTTTTCCCCATCTAATGGGGTCATGTTTGTAAAACTATGT
>OMQK01000286.1 GCA_900313205.1 uncultured Bacteroidales bacterium
GGAAAACCTCCTCCTTGCGGCGGAGGCTATCGGCCTTGGTGCCGTTTGGACGGCTTGTTATCCCTACGACGACCGTATGAAACCCACAATAGAGGCACTTGGTCTGCCAGACAATGTTAAGCCCTATTGCATAGTGCCCGTAGGCCATCCCACCGGCAAGGAAAAGCCCAAGGACAAGTGGAAACCTGAGAACATCCACTTTGAGAAGTGGTAATGAACCACCTTGGGGAAATAATATCTCTTGGCGTGTCTCTTTCCCTTATGGCCTTGCGGTTACAATCGCGGGTGTGGCACTGTTTTTCCTGCTGTAGTTACCGATTTGCCTACGGCTTTTTCACCCTCTTTGCCGATGAAATGGCGCCCACGGGGCAAACCAGGCGGCAGAGATGGCAGCCCACGCATTTGGGGCCGATGAACTGGGGCCGGCGGGTCTCCTCGTTGAAGACAAGGGCCTGGTGGCCGCCATCGGCACAAGAAATGGTGCATCGGCCACAGCCTATGCACTTTGAGGTGTCGAACTTAGGATAGACGATGGTGCTGCGGTCAAGGTCTGCGGGGAGGCGGAACAGCGGCAGGCGCTCTCCAACAAGGTCTGAGAGGTGCTCTACGCCATTATCGGCCATATAGTTCTGAAGGCCCAGGATGAGGTCCTCGATAATGCGGTAGCCGTACTGCATAACGGCCGTGCACACCTGGACGTTGCGGCAGCCAAGCTGGATGAACTCCAGGGCATCACGCCAGGTTTCAATGCCTCCCACGCCACTGTACTCTATGTTTTTCATCATGGGGTTAAGGACCATGGAGAGGATGTGGCGGAGGGCGATGGGCTTGACGGCCCTTCCTGAATAACCGGACCCGGTCTGGTAGCCGCTCACTTCAGATCCGTCTCCCATAGTGATACTCTTGATGGTGTTGATGGCCGATATTGCATCGGCCCCGGCGAAGTACGCTCCCATTGCGGGACCGGATATGTGAGCGATGTTTGGCGTCATCTTGGGGATGACAGGAATGCTCACGCTGCGCTTGACGTAGGCGGTGAAAAATGTCACCAGCTCAGGGTCCTGGCCCACGTCTGATCCCATACCGGCCTCACGCATCTGAGGGCAGGAGAAAGTGAGCTCAACGGCGTCACAGCCGGCTTCTTGGGCCATTTTTGCAAGCTCTATCCACTCCTCTTCCTTCTGTCCCATGATGGAAGCGATGATTATTTTGGAGGGGTAATTCTGTTTCAGGCGCCGAAGGATATCAAAATCCATGTCCACGGGGTTCTCGCTGAGCTGCTCCATGTTTCTGAATCCGTAGAAGTCTCCCTTCTTTCCGCTGCCGTAGACGGCGTCAAAACGGGGAGAGACCTCCTTTATCTCCTGCATGCAGATGGTCTTGTAGAACACGCCGCCCCATCCGGCTTCCAGGGCCCGGGCCACCATCTCATAGTTAGTGCATACGGCCGATGAAGCCAGGAAGAAGGGGTTCTCACAGCGAATGCCGCAGAAGTCTATCTCAAGGCTGGGAAGAGGCCTGGAGGGGGCCTCCGGGAGCGCTTTCACTATCTCACGGATGCGGATGGGAAAGTCGTAGTGGATGCAGGCTTTCTCTGCTGCTTCAAGGTCTTCTTCCGTGCAGCCCGACACCCATTTACGGGCAATTGCCTGGTTGTCAAAACGGATGGCACGCAGGGCTCTGGCGGGATCACCGCCCTTGCATGCTTTGCTGCAGAGGGCATCGGCACATAAAAGGCATCGGGAGGCTTCTTCAAGGACATGCATAGCTATAGTTTTAGACGCACTAAGATAAGCATTTTTTTAGTAACTTCGCAGAAACAACTGAAATTGATATGATTAGGCTCAAACTTTTCCTTGTTTCATTGATTGCCATGGCTTCTACCCTAAGCTATGCCCAGGAGCAGCCAGGAAAGGCCGTTCTGGACAACATTCACGCCCGTAAGAGCGTGCGTACGTACACGGATGAAGATGTTACCCCGCAGCAGGTGGAAACCATCCTGAGGGCTGCCATGGCGGCTCCTTCAGGGATGAACATGCAGCCGTGGCGCTTTGTTGTGGTGAGAGAACAGGCAACAAAGGAAAAGCTTGCCGGAGGCTTCAACAAGATGATTGCAAAGGCTCCCGTGGTGATTATCGTGTGCGGCAAAACCACCGGTGCCATGGGCAAGGAGAACCGCAACTGGACGGCCGATTGCGCCGCCGCTACGGAGAATCTCCTTCTGGCCGTTGAGGCCATGGGTCTTGGAGCCGTATGGACCGCCTGCTATCCCTACGACGAAAGGATGAACACCACCATAGAGGCTCTTGGGCTGCCGGACAACGTGAAGCCCTACTGCATTGTGCCCGTTGGACATCCCGGCGGCAAGGAAAAGCCCAAGGACAAGTGGAAACCTGAGAACATCCACTTTGAGAAGTGGTAATGAACCACCTTGGGGAAATAATGCCGCGGTTTTTCTTGGGATAATTCTTTGGGTTACCATTGGACATCCTTATCCCGTTTATGCAGATAAAAACACCTGGCTGTGGCTTGGTCTCTCTGCCCTGGTTGGGTATGTTTTTGGGGATTACTGCCTTTTTAACTGTTACCTTTATATCGGCCCGCGTTTTGGGCAGCTTCTGATGACCCTGGCTCCTCCAATGGCTGCAGTCGCAGGTTGGATAATGCTTGGGGAAACGCTGGGCTGGAAGGCTATCCTGGCTATGGCGGTTACGCTCCTTGGCATAGCCATTTCCATCCTCAGCCGTGACGGAGGCAGTCACCATTTCAAG
>OMQK01000285.1 GCA_900313205.1 uncultured Bacteroidales bacterium
GGGTTTTTTCATCTTGCCCTCTATCATGCGGGTGACGGCAAACACATGTGCACGTGCAAGGTCCACAATGTCAATGAAATCTCTCTGGCAGGTTCCGTCCGGGGTGGGATAGTCATTGCCGAAGATATTCAGGCATTCACGCTTGCCGATAGCAGTCTGGGTGATGAATGGAACCAGGTTGTTGGGAACTCCGCGAGGAAGTTCGCCGATGAGTGCGCTGGGATGTGCGCCGATAGGGTTGAAGTAGCGGAGAAGAATGCCCTTCAGGGCACCACCTGAAGCCTTCACGGCGTCGTGGAGGATGTCCTCGCACATTGTCTTGGTGTTGCCGTAAGGGGAAGTGGCGGGCTTACGGGGAGTAGCCTCCGTCACGGGAACGGCATCCGGCTCACCATATACTGTGGCCGATGAAGAGAACAGCACGTTGCACTTGCCTGTTGACTGCGCAACCTCCAGAACGTTGAGGAAACTCAGCAGGTTGTTCTTGTAGTACATAAGGGGCTTATCCACGGATTCACCCACGGCCTTGTATGCCGCAAAGTGGATGACGGCGTCAATGTGGTATTTGCCAAAGAGAGCCTTCACGGCGTTCAGGTCACAGAAATCCATTACCTCAAGGGGAAGGTCTTCACGGCCGGTGATTTTCTTCACGCCCTCATAACAGGTGCGGTCGCAGTTGGAGAAATTGTCGGCCACAACCACATCATAGCCGGCTTCAATTAGCTCTACGGTTACGTGGCTGCCGATAAAACCGGCGCCTCCGGAAACAAGAACAGTCTTTTTCATAATGGTATTAAGATTTAGTTTTGTTATTCTTCTTTCTGGCTCTGGCCCTTTCCCGGGCAATGTATTTTTCCAGCCGCTTCTGTTCCCGCATGGACTTCTTCTCAAGACGCCTCAGCATCTTCAGTTTCTTGGCTCGTTCACGCTCCAGTTTGCGGGCGGCCTTGGCGGCCTGTTTTTCCTCATACCTACGGTCTTCCTCGGCCCACTTGGCCTCCAGGGCCTTCTGTTTTTCGGCCTTCTTAAGTGCCTTTTCTTCTGCTTTGCGGGCTTTTTCCGCGGCCTTTATCTCTTCCGGAGTGGGGATGTGCTCTGCCGCAGCGGACAGCGAATCAGTTCCGGCCTTCAAACTGTCAGGAACAGCCGTCTTCAGCGAATCCAGATTGGCGGCAAGGGAGTCTGCAGCAGCCAGGAGGGAATCGGCCGGAACGGAAAGTGAATCCAGCGGAACTGCTTTGGCCAGGGAATCCTGCAGCCGTGCCTGGGCCTGTTTCCTGACAACCTCCAGAGAGTCACGGATTGCAATGTCCCTGTACACCTTCTTGATGTAGCCGGGGAAGTAGATTTCTGTCTGGGTGAAGGTGGTGTGAGGGCGTGCCAGGTAGGATGTGCGCTGGCTCTTCCGGGGCTTTAGCGCAGTAACGGCCTCCGGGGAATCCGGTCTCTTTTCCGGCTCCCAGCGGTAGCCTTTCAGCTGGCGTTCCTGGGTGGGGAGCTGGACGGAAGGATAGCCGTCGTTCTTGGGATTGTCATAGTAGTACATATGATCAATCTCTCCGTCCGTGAACGTTGCGTAGAGCATCTTGGAATCCACTTTGTTCACCGTGGCAAGCGCCCCGTTCTCTTCCAGGAAGAAGATGCTGGACGCGCCGCCCAGGGCATCAAACCGCGTGAGCACCTGGCTGGAATCAAAGTAAGCCACCATTTCCGTGCCGCTCACCTGGTCATAACTCACGGGGTCTTCCTGGATGGTGATGAAGGCATTGGAAAGCAGGTGCGCCTTCTCCGTGCGCTTGTTGCGGATCACAAGGTAAATGCTGTCTGCGGCGTACTGGCGGTTACCGTCCGTAAAGAATATAGGGTCCTTGTACACCCTTGCAAGCGAGTCAAGGTCACTGTATGCAAGGGAATCACCCCTCATCTGCATGTTCCGGCGGAACAGTTTCACGTCCTTGTTGCCCCAGATGAAACCCACCTTTGTGGAGTCCTTGGGAACGATGACGGAGTCTGCCGGGGCCGATAAAGAATCGGCCGGTTGGGGCACGTCGCCCCCGACTTCCGGCTCGTCGCCCCCGACTTCCGACGCGTCACCCCCGACCTGATCGGGGGTCTCCGGAGATTCCCGGTCGGAGCCGGGAATGACGGAAAGCGTGTCCGAAGGCACGTTAAGGGTGTCTACAGGTGCGGCAAGGGTATCTACAGGTACTGCCAGGGTATCGGCCGATACGGCAAGCGAGTCTGCAGGAACACTCAGTGAATCCCGCACAGGCGGGAGTGTGTCCGGCTGAGGCGGCACGGGCTTCGGGGCATCCTTTTCAGGCGCGCCGGCCGGAGGAGTAGGGGTGGCGCCGCCGGGGGCCTTCCGCCCCGCCCTTCCACCACCCTGCGGCGGGCGGTTTGGGTCGTCCTTCATGGCATCTGCTGCGGCCTTGGCGGCAGCCTCGGC
>OMQK01000281.1 GCA_900313205.1 uncultured Bacteroidales bacterium
GCGGAGTATCTCCGCTGCAAGAAACTCTTCTTTGACAATCTGCCTTCAAAGGCCATTGCCCTTATCAATACTGACGACAAGCACGGCAGCGTGATGGTGCAGAATACATCGGCCAAAGTGGTGACCTATTCAGTTAAGGGGCTGGCCGATCATACCGCCCGCGTAATGGAGCAGAGTTTTGACGGAATGCTCCTGAAGGTGGACGGAACTGAGGTGTGGTGCAGGCTCATTGGCGAGCACAATGCCTATAACCTCCTTGCAATCTACTCTGCCGCGGTGTGCCTTGGAGCAAAGCCTGAGGAGACTCTCATTGCGCTTTCTTCCCTGGAGCCGGCTCCTGGAAGGCTTGAGAACCTCAACGGTCCAAGGGGCCTCAGCGTAATCATAGACTACGCCCACACTCCGGATGCCCTGGAGAATGTGCTTAAGACTCTTCGCGCCATTGCGCCCAAGAGGCAGCTCATATGCCTGTTTGGCTGCGGTGGAGACCGTGACCGCACCAAGCGTCCTGAGATGGCAAAGATTGCCGAGGACCTTGCCGACCGCCTTGTGATCACATCCGACAACCCCCGCACGGAGGTGCCATCGGCCATTATTGATGAAATCAAAACAGGCCTCACCACCAAGGGCCTTGCAAAGTCCATTGTGATTGAAGACCGCAGGGAGGCCATCCGCACCGCCATCCTCACGGCTCCGGAGTGCGCCACCATCCTCCTTGCAGGAAAGGGCCACGAGACTTACCAGATTGTGGGCCGTGAAAAACGTCATTTTGACGAGAAAGAAATTGTGACTGAAACCTTTAAACTTATAATGCAATGATCTTCCACCTCATTCAATATCTTGAGGGCCTGGGGGCAGACTTCCCCGGAATGGGACTCATTAACTTCCTTAGCTTCCGCGCCATGGCGGCGGCCGTGACGGCTGTGCTTGTGGCCATGATAGCCGGTAAGAAGATTATCCGCCTCCTGCAGAAAAAGCAGATTGGGGAGACTGTCCGTGACCTTGGCCTGGAGGGCCAGATCCAGAAGAAAGGCACCCCCACCATGGGCGGAGTCATCATAATCCTCTCCATCCTCTGCGGCGTGCTCCTTTGGTGCGACCTTACTAATATCTATGTCATCCTCCTTCTTGTGAGCACCCTATGGTGCGGCGCGCTTGGCTTTGCCGACGACTACATCAAGGTGTTCAAGCACAACAAGGAAGGGATGAGTGAGAAGGGTAAGCTCCTTGGCCAGATAGTGCTTGGCTTCATTGTGGGCCTTACCGTGTGGATGAGTCCTGACATTGTGGTGCGTGAGAAAGTGGAGGTCAAGGAGAGCGTAGAGCGCACCCTGGAGACGGAAACCACCGTCACCAGCGGCCGATACGTGGAGGAAGATGTTGTAAAGAGTACAAAGACTACCATCCCTTTTGTCAAGAACCACGAGTTTGATTATCGCTGGCTCTCCCCCGTGAAGGGCACCTGGGGATGGTATGCAAAATGGGCAATATATGTTCTGATGATAGTGCTGGTAATTACCGCCTGCTCCAACGGAACCAATCTCACTGACGGGTTGGATGGACTTGCGGCGGGAACATCGGCCATTGTTGGAGTTGTATTAGGCATCCTGGCTTGGCTGGGGGGCAACCTGATAGACTCTAACTACCTTAACATCATGTATATACCCGGCTCCGGAGAGATTGCCATCTTCATGAGCGCCTTCGTTGGGGCACTCATAGGATTCCTGTGGTACAACTCTTTCCCCGCCCAGGTATTCATGGGAGACACGGGAAGTCTCACAATTGGCGGCGTGATTGGCGTGAGCGCAGTCCTTATGCGTAAGGAGCTGCTCCTGCCCCTTCTCTGCGGCATTTTCTTCGTGGAGAGCCTCTCCGTCCTTATGCAGAGGTTCTATTTCAAGTACACGCGTAAGAAGTACGGCACCGGAAGGCGTATCTGGAAAGATTACCATCCGCTTCTGGATTGTGGGAATCATACTGGCAGTTAGTACATTGGCACTATTGAAAATAAGGTAATAGATGCCCGATCAGGTCGGGCATGACGTCATTCCCGGCTTGACCGGGAATCTCAAAAGAAAAGATGATATGGCAAGAGTAGTTGTTCTTGGCGGCGCAGAATCAGGTGTTGGCGCTGCAGTTCTGGCAAAAGTGAAAGGATTTGATGTGTTCCTCTCAGACAAGGGACAGATCAAGGATAGTTATGCCGATACCCTCCGCAAGTGGGACATCCCCTTTGAGCAGGGTCAGCATACGGAAGAACTCATCCTTAATGCCGATGAGGTGGTGAAATCCCCCGGCATCCCCGGCACCGTGCCCATGGTGCAGAAGGTGAAGGAAAACGGCATCCCCGTTATCTCAGAGATTGAATTTGCAAGCCGATATGACTCTGCAAAGAAGATCTGCATCACCGGTTCCAACGGCAAGACCACCACTACCTCCCTCATCTACTACCTCCTGAAGAATGCGGGGCTCAACGTTGGCCTTGGCGGAAATATCGGCCAGAGCTATGCCTATCAGGTGGCAACCGAGCACTTTGACTACTACGTGCTTGAGATCTCCAGTTTCCAGCTGGACGACATCCGTGACTTCCGTCCGGACATTGCCATCATCACCAACATCACCCCCGACCATCTTGACCGCTACGACCACAAGATGGAGAACTACGTCAATGCCAAGTTCAACATCACCCGCAATCTCCGTGAGGACGACTGCTTCATCTTTGACTCTGACGACGAAATCACCGTAGGACACCTCTCAAAGATTGTCCTGCGCTGCAAGATGCTCCCCTTCTCCCAGGAGAAGGAACTGGAGCAGGGCGCATTCATCCGTGAGAACAAGATGATAGTGCGCGTGGACGAGGAAGAGACAGACGTGTTCCTGGAGAGCCTTGCCCTTGGCGGAAAGCACAATGTGTATAACTCCATGGCAGCCGCCCTGGCGGCAAAGGCAACAGGCATTGAGAGCGACGTAATCCGTAACTCCCTTGCCACCTTCAAGCCCATCGAGCACCGTCTGGAGCCTGTCCTGAGCATCAAGGACGTCCTCTATATCAACGACTCCAAGGCCACTAACGTAGACAGCGCATGGTACGCACTTGAGTGCCAGAAGCGCCCCGTGGTGTGGATCCTTGGCGGTACTGACAAGGGTAACGACTACAGCGTCCTGAATGACCTTGTACGTGAAAAAGTGAAGGGCATCGTTTGCCTTGGAGTAGATAACAAGAAGATTCACGAGGCCTTTGGCGGCATGGTATCCCGTATGGAGGATGCCCTGAGCGCCCGCGAGGCCGTACAGAAGGCTGCCGCAATGGCCGATGCAGGAGACGTGGTGCTCCTCTCCCCCTGCTGCGCCAGCTTTGACCTTTTCAAGAATTACGAAGACCGCGGAGAGCAGTTCAAGGCTGCCGTCCGTAACCTCTAGTATATATGGCAGAAGTTAAGGAAGAAAAGAAAGAAGAAGGCCGCCTGGGGTCACTATTCAACCTCATGGACCGCTTCACCGGAGACAAGGTAATCCTTCTGATTGCCCTGTTCCTGATGTTGGTGTCCGTGGTGTCCGTCTTCAGCTCCACCCCTCTCCTTGCAAGGGAACTGGGTACTGGCCGCATGGACATCATGCTGGACCAGCTGAAGGCCGTTGCCATGGGCTTTATCTTCATCTTCCTGCTGTACTTCTTCGGCCGTGTGGAAATATACCGCAGGCTCTCCATGCTGGGCTTTGCGGTAACCTTCGGCATCCTTATCATACTGGTTCTGAACCTCAACCTGGGAATAGTCAAGGCCGGTTCCATAAACGGAGCGCGCCGTATCCTTGTGGTTGCCGGGAAGCAGATCCACGTGTATGAGTTTGTGAAGGTGTTCATGATAATGTACCTTGGCTGGGCGCTGGACACCTTCAAGCGTCACGGCTTCACCTTCCTGCCCTGGCTGGCATGGAAATACCCTCAGAGGCTGGGATTCCTGGAGAAGGATTTCTGGCAGAAGATGTTCTACATCTACCTTCCCATCTTCCTCACCACGTTCATGGTCATGATGGGGTCCAATTCATCGGCCCTTTTCATCGGCCTCATTATGGTTCTGATGATCCTTGTGGGCGGAATTGACGGTAAGGACATAGGGATTATGGTGCTGGCCCTGGTGATTGGCGTTGGAGCAATGCTCCTTGCCTACAAGGCGGGACTCCTCAAGGAAAGCCGCATCGGCACAGCCATCTCCCGCATAACGCAGGACGACGACGCCGTGATGCAAAAGCTCCTTTCCTCCCCGCGCGGGTCAAAGG
>OMQK01000278.1 GCA_900313205.1 uncultured Bacteroidales bacterium
AAGCCCACGCGGGCCACTTTGTCCGGCACTTTATTGCCGCTCACGAGGCCAAAGTAGTCAGATTCAGCAACGGTGCGGATATCGGCAAAAGAAACCGTGAATGCGCCGGTGAGTTCCAGGTTTTCCGTGGTCTTGTGCTTGGACAGGGATACAACAATCCTCTTGTAGTCGTACTGTCCGGCCCAGGCGGCCATCATGACATCAGGGTTGTGGTCTTTGTCCCAGGTTGCAATCATGACGCACGGCTGGGGCGTTGTGACAAGGGCATGGTCCGGGCCAAAATTCTTGCGGCCTGAAACCTCCTTAAGGGGTTCAGAGTTACTCATATCAGTGTTATTTTGATTTTTGCATCCAAAAGGCAGAAGAAGGCCGATAAGCCCCAGAATGATAACGATCTTTTTCATAGTATTACTGTATTTGCTTTCCAAAGGGGAAAATGCTGCCAAGGGCCATCTTGAAATGCTGGAGGCCGAACGGAATTCCCACAATTGTGACGCAGAAGATGAGCCCGAACACAAGGTGCAGGGCGGCTATCTCCCACCATCCAAGAAGGATCCAGATAAGGTTCATCACAGTGGACAGGCACCCGGGCTCATTGGGCCCGTCAACAAGCTCATGACCAAACGGCCACAGGGAATACGTCCCAAGCTTAAACAACTGAATGCCAAAGGGAATGCCCACAATTGTGATGCACATAAGAAGCCCCACCATATAGTAGATGAAGGCAATGATTATTCCGCCAAGAAGCAGCCAGAAGATATTTCCAAGGAATTTCATATCACTTATTCTTTGAATCCATACAAATTGTCACGGGGCCGTCGTTCACAAGGGTCACTTTCATATCGGCCCCAAACTCCCCTGTCCCGACGGGTTTGCCGATAGCCCCAGACATTGCGGCGCAGAACTTCTCATACATCGGCACCGCAACCTCGTGTCCCGCGGCCTCTATATATGACGGCCGATTCCCCTTTTTTGTTAAAGCCATCAGCGTAAACTGGCTCACAACAATCACGTCCCCGCCGGTTTCCACCACGCTCCGGTTCATAACTCCTTCCTCATCCGGGAAAATCCGCAGCGCCGCCGCCTTCTTCACAAGGTAGTCAATGTCCTCCTGGGTGTCCTCATGCCCCACCCCAAGGAGAATCAGAAGCCCCGGCCCGATTGCACTCTTCACCTTCCCCTCAATTGTCACCGACGCCGACGCCACCCGCTGAATCACTACACGCATAGCTATATCATTTAACACCCAAAGTTAGCAAAAATTCCGGCCGATACTCCTAAATCATCAGTCTTATCCGGCCCTCGGACTTCACGAAAGTCTCCGGGTGGGACATGATCACGGCGTAAACCTGCTTGTCTGTCACCGGCTGGCCGTCCCTGCGGACACAGAGGCCCCTGGAATTGATTTCCCGGGCAATCTGCTCCGTCCGCATCCCGTACCCTGAACTGGCCAGGAGGTACACTATGGCTTCTTCAATTTTCATAGGCCGATTAAGAATTTCCGTCTCAAAGTTACGTATTATTTGGTATACTCTGCACATCCCTCCCCTTGTAATGCCGATTGGGTGGAGCCCAACTCACTAGCACTCAATAATTTACAGGACCCTTTGGGATTACCGGTTTTCCCAAAGAATCCTGTAACAAGTTGTGTAACAATCACTTAACCTCCACCGCTTCTCTAGGCCTACTCCCCTGTTGGGGCATAATAGTAGATGCGAAGGAGAGTGAATTGGAGGTCGGAGGCACCCTCAATGCGGAAACCGTTGTAGGAACCTACAGTAAAATCATAGTTATAGCATTTATCTGAGTCGGACCAACTTTCGGCTTCAGGCTGCGCAATCTCAGTGGCTGTTCCGTCAGGCGCTATTCCGTACACCCTTGCGGTATTGACGTATTCTACATAGTTACCTGTTACAGGGTCCTTGCGGGTCTTACTCATCTTAAGGGTGATGTGTTCAATCTCGCCGTCGTGCTGGAGGGATGATTCCGTGCAGGTGGAAAGTGTCCACGCAAGGTTAGTATTTTCGGCGAACACGTAACCCCAGTTGGTTTTTACGTTTGTGGCATTGAAGTACCAGGGGAAGAGTTCTTCACCGTCCTTATAAACCTTCCAGATAGATCCCATGCTCTTGTCAAGGTGGAAGCGTGAACCGTAAGAGCTTACGTCAGGCCAGTCAATATCCTGGGTTATGCCCACATAGAGTTCCTTTTCCGTAAAGGACAGATTCTTAAGGCCGCTGTCGCCATCGGGGATGGGCCTGACATAAAGAAGGTATTTGTCGGGTTCAAGGCCGGAAGGGACCTCAGCGGTATACATTCCATCGAATTCGCCGCTACCGGCAACGGGAGTAAGTGGCACTTTATCATAATCAACGTAATCTCCCAATTCGTCGTCGTACCAATCTCCGTAACGTCTGTAGAAGCATTCGTATCCGCTGGCGTGGGGATCGGCCGGCCAGGCTGCAATGAAGCTTGTCCTGGGCTTTGGAACTGCATACATTATGATTGGTTCAT
>OMQK01000272.1 GCA_900313205.1 uncultured Bacteroidales bacterium
AAAAAATATGTGTTTTTATGGCCTTTGCCATTCTCCTCTCCTGTGCGAAGGAAGCAGGCCAACCAGAGTTGGTCGAGCAGCCTGCTGCCCGACAGGAACAGACCTATACGCTCTCCGTTACGGCCGATAAAGCCGCAAGTACCAAAGCGCTGTATATTGAAGACGGAGCCTTGCGAGCCACTTGGGCCGAAGGCGAGACGGTCCAGGTCATCAAGCCCGGTACCGGGGAGGTTATCGGCACGCTGACGGCTCAGAACAACGGCCCGAGCACCACGCTCAGCGGCACCGTCAGCGGAACTTTCGCGGTTGGCAACACCCTCAGGCTCGAATTTTTGAATGCCGACCACTATACGAGCCAGAACGGCATCCTGCATGAAGGGGCCGGGAGCCTCGACAAGACTTGCGATTATGCCACGGCCGAAGTCAAGATTCTCAGCATAGTTGGTAACACCATCACCACGGAGAGCGCATCATTCCGTAACAGGCAGGCCATCATGAAGTTTACGCTGCAACACAATAGCAGTCCTCTTGTGGTAAGCCAAATGTCGATTACGGTCACCGGTGAGAGCCAGAGCATAACCATTTCGGTGGTACCGCCATCGCCTACAGACGAACTCTATGTGGCCATTCCCTGCTATTATGATTCTGTGTTTTCCTTCTCCTTTGATGCGCTTGATGTGCTAGGAAAAACTCATTACAATAAGAACATTGATTCCCAGACTATAGAAAACGGTAAATTTTACAATGTAACCCTCAATTTATAATGAAACGACTTCTAACCATTTCTCTTGCCTGCCTGATGGCGGCAACCTGCTTGTTCTCCTCCTGCAACAAGGATGACTGGAAGGGCAAAACAGAGAATCCCAATTCGGACCTTCAGAGATGCCCCGACGCCTATCTATTACTGGGCAGCTTCCTGGACCTGGACGAAAATGGGAACGTTACTGGATGCTACTACGGCAGTTATGATCCGGCTAGTCCCGGCGTAGTGAACATCACGGTAAAAAAGACGAATCCGGTCGAGTGGGCCCGGGAGTTCATGAAGTCCATTATCCCGAGTGATGCCGATATTACGGAGACGGAAGATGAGCTGATCTGGAACATGAAGAATTCCGAGGGAAAGTCCCAAGGACAGATGGTGTTCAAGCGCTCTACGGCCTTGGGGCAGTTCGCCGTGGTGGAAGTTCCGGAATGTGCCCGTCCGCTCACGCAGATTGTTTTCAAAAAACCGCTCCTCACGGACAG
This sequence comes from uncultured Bacteroidales bacterium, assembly GCA_900313205.1. Classification (GTDB taxonomy): domain Bacteria; phylum Bacteroidota; class Bacteroidia; order Bacteroidales; family UBA932; genus Cryptobacteroides. The sequence continues at coordinate 1,246 of OMQK01000272.1, forward strand.
TTGGATAGACAGATACAATCAATGTGATTTACTGGATTACTTCTATCTGGGTGCGCCTTTTGAGGTCCGCGATGGTAAACTTCCGGAGGGAGTGGCCAGTAATTTCGGCCACGGCCAAGGCTTGTTCCTGGTTATCCGGGAATATGAAGCCGGCGTACATAACGGACTCCTTCTTCGGCTTGAAACAGAGGAAAAACAGATTGCTTGGCCTGATGATATTCAAGGCGTAAGGAATCGCTGTATGAGATATCCGGTAGGAGTGCGAGTTTCAAAAATACTCAATGAGAATCCCGGATTTGCCCAGACTATGACTTCCATGGGCATGGGCTCCTGGGACACAGGCTATTATGTTTGGTATGAGTCTTTTGATGTACCCGGCGAGCGTTTTACTTTTGCCTCTAATGAAGTTCGGCTAAACTTCAAGACCGGGGAGGGAGAAACCCTTTCTCTCTTCTGGAAATGGTATTTCCATGAGGCCTGGCTGTACAAATTCTATGTAGAGGAGGTTGACGGCGCATTGAGAGTATTTATTAACCGTGATATTAGCGGCGGAATGGGTATATGATGATGAAAAGAACCATTTGGATTATCGGAGCTCTGCTCCCACTTTTTCTTGCCTGCGAACAAGCTGTTCCTGAGCAAGACACCCGGGAATTGTCTTTTACCCTGGAAGTAGCCAATGAGAATTACACGGCGCCAACTGTACTGGACGGTCTTGGAGACGTTGAGATTACCCGTATCTCCGGACAGCCCGACTGGGTAACGTCCATCACCCGGCAGGAGGAGCTTTATGAGGGTAAGCTTGTGCTGGATGTGACGGTTGAGGCAGAAAAAAACATGAAAAGGAACCGTTCGGCCGACATTGTGCTCAATATGAGCAGCGGCGCTACGGCCACCCTATCTCTCACCCAGCGTCCCGGCCTGTTTACCACCGGCTTCCAGAGCGGGGAATCCACTTCCTTGAATAAGGAGTTCGAGGAAGACTGGTCTTCCCAGCTCACCATCAAGCTGATCAAGTCTGTGGTTTATACCAACAACGTCCCCGAGGTCAAGCACGAAGAAGTAGCGCTTCCCTGGAACGGGAATGCGGCAGGCGTCAAGAACCATTTTGCGGAAGCGGAGCTCCGGAAGATGATGCTCAACAAATATGACTGGGCCCTGGCTTTCAACACCACCGGCATCCCGGACGCATCCGGGGTAAACCTGAATTACTTCGGCCTGTTCAACCGTTACACGCACGTCCTTCGCGTATTCTACTACTGGCCCCAGGAACTTCTCCCACCTTCCGGAGCCAATGACCACATGTGGCATGTCACTTTCAGCGGCAAGACGGCCGAGTACCATCCCACGTCGTTCGCCATTCCGTACAATCATACCCTGGAAGGCAGCGACGCCGCCCGCTTCCAGCAGTACGCCAACACCTATTACACCACGGCACTCACGGATGACATGGCC
>OMQK01000271.1 GCA_900313205.1 uncultured Bacteroidales bacterium
GGCCTCAGATATAACGGTAGGATATCCTCAGAAGGTGGTTTTCTCCCATGCCGATATTGAAATAAAAAGGGGAGAGAAGGTTGCGCTCATCGGCCGTAACGGAGAGGGCAAGACCACCCTTATGAGGGTAATCATGAAGGAACTGTATCCTCTTGAGGGAGAGGCAAAGACAGGTCACAACGTAAGCATAGGCTATTACGCCCAGAACCAGGAGGATATCCTGGATCCGTCAGAGACAGTTTTCGGAACCCTGGACAGGATAGCCGTTGGAGACATCAGAACCAGGCTCAGGGATATCCTGGGGGCATTTCTTTTCAAGGGAGAGGACATTGACAAGAGGGTTTCCGTCCTTAGCGGAGGAGAGCGTGCCAGGCTTGGAATGGCTAAGCTCATGCTGTCTCCGTACAACGTCCTGGCTCTGGACGAACCCACCAACCACATGGATATCAGGTCCAAAGATATCCTCAAGCAGGCGCTGAAATCATTCGACGGTACACTTATTGTTGTATCCCATGACCGTGATTTCCTGGACGGACTGGTGGATAAGCTCTATGAATTCCGTGACGGAAAGGTAACGGAGCACCTTGGTACGGTGGCCGATTTCCTACGTCGGAGAAAGCTTGAGAGCCTTTCTGAGCTTGAGAGAAGGGCTCCGGCACCTGAAAAGGCACAGGCCCAGCCATCGGAAGGAGTGAAAGAATTCCGGAAGATGAAGGCCGTGTCAAAGGAGGAGAGGAAGATACGTAACAGGATAGATTATCTGGAAAAGCAGATATCGGCCCACGAGGAGAAGATGGCGGAAATAGAGAAAATCCTTGCTAATCCGGGAAATAATGACGATATTTTGGACCTCACAAGGGAATACCTGGAACACAAGAGGACTATGGATGAGGAGACTTTGGAGTGGACTTCCCTTATGGAGCAGATAGATAATTAATAAAAGTATTGTAATATGAAAGCGCTGATTAACAAGATGTTGGTTCTTGCTATTGCAAGTATCACTTTACTTTTAGCGGCTCCCGCTGCACGTGCCCAGTACACTTCCCAGCTGGAAGAGAAGACCATCCCCGTAGGGGAGTTCTCCGGCATTGAGGTTGCCGGTGACTTCGAGGTCACGCTCTCAAACGGCCCCTGTGTAGCCAAGGTTACCGTAGACAAGATGCTGTCTCCTTACGTACAGGTTTATGTGCGCGGAAAGGTGCTTCACATTACATATGACAGCAAGGCCGTCCCCAAGGACGTAAGGCAGCTCTATAAGGGCAGGAATGCCCCCAAGCCCGTTTTCAGGGCAAGTGTCAGTATGCCGGAGCTTTCATCCATCTTCCTTGGCGGCAATGCCATACTTAACTGCGGGGATGTTCTGGAGTGCAAGCTCACAACGGATATAGACATACAGGACAAGGCCCAGCTGAAGAACCTTAATATCAAGGCCGGTTCCGTCAATGTCAATTTGAAAAAGCAGGCACAGGCGGCCATCAGCATTGATGCCGTGAACAAGGCCGAGCTTCGGACAGAGGGTAACGCCAACCTCAGGGCTACGGTCAATGCCCACGATATAGTATCGGCCGCCGTAGGTTCTTCTGAGATAGCCATTACCTCCAAGGGCGAAAACGCAACCATTTCAGGCACCGGCGGTTCCAAGAGCGTTGTTACATTCGAGGGGCAGAAGGCGGTTGTGAGCCTGGAAGGATCGGCCACCCTTAACCTATCTGGTAAGGGAGAGGCCCTTTCCGTGCGTGGCGGTAAGAGCTCCAACATTGAGGCTGCCGCATTTGATACCAAGGCTGCAACGGTGGATCTGAACGGCTCCGTGAAGGCCAATATAACCGTGTCAGAGAACCTGGACGCCAATCTTGTGGGCGGAAGTACCCTATACTACACGGGAGATCCTGTTTTCAAAATCGGCAAAATTGTCCGTTCAACCCTTGCCCCTTACGGCTCAAGCTCAAGATAATGATTTACGATTCCCATATGGATACCCCTTCCCAGCTTCTGAGGCTGAGGAATGTGGACATTGATAACAAATACGGCCACGTAGACTTCCCTAAACTCACCAGAGGGGGAGTGGACGGGGCTTTCTTTGCGCTCTATACCCCGCCCAAGACGGCTCCGGACGCTGCTACAAGGTATGCTCTGGAGATGCTCTCGGCAACGTATGACGCAGTAGAGCGCAATTCAGACCTTGCGGCAATTACCTTCAGCCCCGAAGAAGCCGCAAATAACCGCAAAGACGGCCTTATTTCCATTTTCATAGGTATGGAGAACGGATCTCCCATCCAGCAGAATCTGTCCCTTCTAAGGACTTTCTACCGCCTTGGCGTGAGTTATGTGACCCTTACGCATAATGGAGACAACGCCATTGCCGATGCAGCGTCAGAGGGAAAGAAGTGGAACGGCCTTAGCCCTTTCGGCCGGGAGGTTGTAGCCGAGATGAACCAGCTTGGTATGATGATAGACCTTTCACATGCCTCGGACAAGACTTTCTGGGACTGCATAGAGGCGTCAAAGGCTCCTGTCATCGCATCGCATTCCTGCTGCCGCAGCCTCTGCGGCCACAGACGCAATCTTACTGACGATATGCTGAAGGCACTTGCTGAATCAGTATCTAAGCCGAGTGTGAAGGCCGATCCTGTAAAAACAAAGAATGGGGAGCTGCTTCCATTCGGGCAGGGGGTGCACGAGGCGCTCATAAGCATGCTCGAAAAAGGAAA
>OMQK01000268.1 GCA_900313205.1 uncultured Bacteroidales bacterium
GGCCGAGGTCACCGATAATGACCGGACCGCCATTATGCGCGCCGGCGACGTGATGTTCACCGGCAACGGCGCCCGCCACAGCATTGCCAACCACAGCGGCAAGGATGTGAAGTTTTTAGCGTGCATATTGAGATGAACGAGGTGCTTTTCGCCTCTGTTTCCAGAACTCAACCCATTTCTTCTCCTCCTCGGTGAACCCTTCCATCTCTCCTTTGTACTTCTGGTTGCAAAGTGAAAAGGGCTGAAAAGCAGCGCAGGAATTAGAAAAAATGGAAAAAGTCAGGAATTTTTTAATTCAAGAGCACGTATTTGACGAAGACAGTTTCACTGATTATCAAAAGGAGGTATCGCTATGACAATAGAAGAGGCCGTGGCTCGGTTGAGCCGTTATCAGACAGAAGAACCCTCTGATTGGCGAGTGGGAGAAGACAAAATCCGTTACGCCAAGAGAAATGGGTGGTTGCAGTATTCCCGTAAAATTGCCATCAAAGTGGCAATGGCAATGAAACAGCAAGGCCTTTCAAGGCAAGATCTCGCCTATAGAATGGGCTGCTCGCCGCAGTATGTATCACGCCTTTTGAAAGGGGAGGAGGACCTCTCCCTTGAAACCATCTGCAAACTGGAGGATGCCTTGAATATCGCGATTCTGCAATACGAATTTGCGTGACAGCACGTGCCGTTTATCGCGTAAAGCGTACTGGCATTTTGTAGTAGCAGCGGACGGGCTCTCCTTGGGTGCGGGCAGGCTTCCATTTAGGCATCAGGCCGACAAGGCGCAGCGCCTCCTTGTCGTATTCAGGCATCAAGGAAATGGATATGGTCGGATGCGTGACGGTTCCGTCCTTCTCAACGATGAATTCCACCAACACGATCCCAGTCTTGGCACTTGGCGTATTGGGCCATTGCAGGTTCCGTTTTATGAAGACTTTCAGTGAATCCTCCCCTCCTGGGAACTCCGGCATCTCTTCTGCAAACATAAACGGCGGTTCCCCTGACACGGTGTCGGAGAAACTTTTCGCCGGGGAGTTTCCATTGTCTGGGAACAGTTCAAGATCTTTCACGAAAATCAGCTCCCTTGGATTCTCTTCGGTTTCGTTCTTTTTCTTTCCTTTGTTAGCCTGTTCTTTTAAGGATTTATGCAAGTTGCGAATCTCCGCCATCAGAACGGGATCGGTGTGCGCATCATAATCAATAGTGTCATAATCCAAATACCATAAATCACATAATTTCGAATTGATACAATCGAAATACTGCAAATTTTCCTCGGGTGTTACCAATTCTTGCGTCAGTGTGCCGTCCGCTAGAAGCGTTGTTTCCACATATAGACCTTTTGCCAAAATCGAAGGGAGCAACCAGTTCTGCGATTTTGCCAACCCCGATATCTGACGATCGTAATAATCATCTTCATAATAATACGTCCCTGTGCCCAATTCCTTTACTTTACGAAGCGGATTGAACCACGCATCCATACCGTAATGCACTATCAATGTATCTGTAAAATACTTGTGGTAAGGGTAATCGCTGGTCACCACATATTTGCCTTGATACTTTTTTACCCAAAACCAATTTCTGGGCATGTTCCCGAGATTGTTTTGAATTAAGGTCAGATCAGGGAAATCTTCTCTATAAGTACGATAAGCAGTCCCTAAAGTGTACCATTCTGTCCCACTGAAATCAGGTTCGTTTGCGTAGTATTTGCCTAATATTTGTTCTAAACAGTGTGTACACCAATAGAAGCTGGAGATACAGGTGTCATACGTGCTGCAGGTGTCGCATTTGTAAAAATGATAACTTCGCCAGATGTATTGGGTGTCGTTCTCCATAAAAGGTTGGCGGAGTTCGTATGAGAGAGTGTGTTTGTCTTCCGAACAATAGATCAATGCGGCGGGCACAAGCTTTCCGTTCACAGGAGCGTTAAATGTGGAGATGCCGGTGGTGTCACAGTCAAATGGCGAACCTGATTGAGCCCTGCCGCACAACGCAACGGCCAGGAACGCGAGAATCAAGGTGGTTTTGCGCATGAGGATGGTTTCTTGTTTTATGCCGCGAAGATACACTTTTTTAGTGAACAGTGATAATCCTATAAGTCATTGGAAATCAGAAAAAGCTTGATCCTTATTAACTAAAAATAGTTAAAAATCATTGATTATAAATATGTTATAAAAATTTTATATCTTTGCCGCGGATAATAAATCATACCATGAAAGGAGAAATAAGCACAATACAACTTCCAATTGTTGATTTGAATGTGTTTCAAAACAAGATATACTTTATCAGGAATCAATACGTTATGCTATTAGTTCTTCTTTGGCGGAATTGCAATCTACAATAAGACAATCAACGCCAGATGCTCCATCGCATCCGATTGGATTCCGAATCAAAGAATGATATTTTTTATACACGGATTATCACTAATATGGATTGATTCATTTGACAAACAATAAAACCATACCACAATGATCAAAAACAAGCAAGACATTCGGACTGAAACCGTGGAGAACAGCGGCAACATTGAAGGCCGTATCAGCAAGGACATCATCCTCACGCCCGCGGAGATGCTGGAGCGTGCATCGATGTTCAACATCATCACCCTTCCCTCAGGCAGCCGCATCAAGGAGCATCCGCATATCGAGGATGCTGAGATCTACTACATCTTGGAAGGGGAGGCCGAGGTCACCGATAATGACCGGACCGCCATTATGCGCGCCGGCGACGTGATGTTCACCGGCAACGGCGCCTTCACCGGCAACGGCGCCCGCCACAGCATTGCCAACCACAGCGGGAAAGACGTACGGTTTCTGGCGTGCATCTTGAGAATGTAGAATTAAGAATGAAGAATGAAGAATTATAAATGGTGCATTTAATATGAGACCGATTCCAGAAAATTTAATCCGAAAAACACTGACAATAGCGATGTGCTTTTGCCTATGCATTACCGCACAATCGCAGAAAATGCCCGCCGATTACTTCAAAGAGGCCAACAAGTATTACGATGCCGGGCAGTATGACAAGGCGTTGAAGGGTTATCAATACTTCGTGAAGCATTTTCCAGAAGACCAGGGCTATCCGAGGGCGTTGTACAACGTCGCACACTGCCAGTTCCTGTTAAAGCAGTACAAACAGTGTGTCAAGACGTGCCGGAAGTTGATGGCGGTTGAGGCGGAAGAGACAGATCCGTCGGGCTGGGGCCTTATGGATGATCCCTACGCCAATTACCGGCACCGGGGAGCCGATATGGCTTGCGAGTGCTATCTCATCCAGCAGCAATGGGATTCCGCGCTACACTACTTGGCACTGTCGGACACGGTATATCCGTACATCCATTTCTGCGGCAATGCAGGCGCAGAGAACACTGTGTCCAACGCCTTGCGCTACGCCGAAATCTACGAGCACCTGGGGCAACCGGACAAGGCCTTGGGAAAACTCCTTCAGACCGTTTTCCTCGATGGTCTCACGGACATTTCTAAGGTTATTGACGAGTTGCGGAAGCTGTTGTCGGGTCGGGAAAGCCTGCAGCAGGAACTGGATGCAGCCTTGGATGCTATGTATGAGAAAACCTTTGAATATGTGGATAAGGAAGGTGAAACACATACCCATACGCATCACTATTTTTCTTTCTTGAATGTGGAAATTGAAGCACCGGAAGACTATTGGTTTTTCTATTTTGTTCCGAACAAAGTTGAAAGCGGCTTTGTCAAAGAAGAATGCATCACCTACATCAAACAAACTTCGTTTTATAAGATGATTGCGGAGTTGTAAGTATTAACCCTAACCCTTAATCCCTAACCCTAAACCGTAAACCAATATGAAATCCCTCATCACAACCCTCCTCCTTCTCGCCACGGCCATCACCTCTGCCGTGGCCTGCACTAACTTGATTGTCGGCAAGAAAGCCTCTGCCGACGGCAGCGTGATGTGCACCTACAACTGCGACGGCTTCGGCTTCTCCGGATCGCTGTTCTACAGTCCCGCCGGACGACACGCGCCCGACGAGCAAATCGCCATCCACGGCTGGGGACCAGTGCACGAAGGACAGTTCGTGAAGCAGGTGGAGTACACCTATAACGTGGTCGGGCTGATGAACGAGCGGCAGGTGACTATCGTGGAGACCACCTTCGACGGACGGCTGGAACTCCAAAACCGAGAGGGGTTGCTCGACTATTTCTCGCTGATGCGGCTCGCGCTGCAACGCTCTTCCACTGCCCGAGAGGCCATCAAGTGCATAGCCGAGCTGGTGGCAGAATACGGCTACAACAGCAGCGGCGAGAGCATCACCATTTGCGACCCGAACGAGGCTTGGATTATGGAGATCATCGGAAAGGGAAAGGATAGGGAAGGAGCCGTCTGGGTGGCGCTGCGCATCCCCGATGACTGCATCTGCGCCCACGCCAATCTCAGTAGAATCAGACAATTCCCGCAGGAACCCGTAGGGGCAAAAAATTTTTCGCCCAAAATATCCCACAAGTCTCTTAGCAGCAAACACCTCCAATACATCAATCGTCCTGAAGTCGAGTGCGTCTATGCCGAAGACGTCATCTCATTGGCGCGTGAGCTGGGCTACTTCAGCGGCAAGGATGTGGACTTCTCCTTCCGCGACGCCTACTGCCCCATCGATTTCGAAAATGTGCGCTATGCCGATGCCCGCGTCTGGAGTTTCTTCCGCCACCATTACGATGAGGCGGAGATGGACAAGTATCTGCCGTACCTTAACGGCGAATTCGACAAGTGCGACCACCTGCCGCTCTGGATCAAGCCTGATGCACCGCTCACTCTGCGCGATTTGCAGGAGGATATGCGCGACCATTTCGAGAACACCCCGCTAGATATGACCGCAGATATGACTGCCGGTCCGTGGGGGATGCCGATCCGTCCGCTGCCGATGCACTTCCGTGACACGAGCGGCGTCAGCTACTTCCGGGAACGGCCCATCGCCACACAGCAGAGCGGCTTCACGATGACCTGCCAGATGCGTTCGTGGCTGCCCGACGATGTGGGCGGCGTTACCTGGTTCAACTGCGACGACGCCGATATGGTGGCCTACGTACCGCTCTACTGCTGCATCACGCAGGTGCCCGACTGCTTCCGTCCCGAGAACAACCCGCGCACGGAATTCTCGTTCGAGTCAGCCTTTTGGATGAACAACTGGGTAGC
>OMQK01000284.1 GCA_900313205.1 uncultured Bacteroidales bacterium
AGATTAAGGAGCAGATCGCTGCTATCGAGAAGGACATCGACAAGAAGGAAAACAAGGCTGCACGCGCTCGCGTTCGCAAGGCTACCCTCGCCCTCGAGAAACTCGGTAAGGAATATCGCAAGGCCAGCATCTAATCCTGGATCTTCCTTAAAAAACGCCAGTCGCATAACGCGGCTGGTTTTTTTGTGTGGAGTATAGGGCCGTGGCCAAGAAATAATTGGAATCGGCGGAGGCATTATAATTGCAGCCATATCGGCCATATGAAAAACCGCGCTATCATACTGTTACTCTTATTGTTTCTCCCGCTTTATGGCTGGAGCAGCACAACTCGTCAGGTACGTGATACGCTCATTATGAACAATGTCAAATATGCTATCAACCAGCCCCCGCTTGGTCAACTGGATTCTTTGCACTATTGCTCATTAAGGGATCAAGTCGGCTTCAATGAATTCTTTTCTTGGAACTTCCGGGGTTATGTGGCCACGTGGCGTGTAGATGGCAATAAACTCTATCTGGATACTTTGAAAACGGGGTCAGACAAGGCCGATTTTAGGGATGCCTTAAAGGATTTCAAAGATAGTCGCGGTAACGTTTTCGCGTCCTGGTTCAGCGGGACCGTCATTTGCGGGACAGGCCCCCTCCTTTGTGCATCGGGAATCGGATGGGATGATTTGAATGAGACCGAGGTAGAACTTATCATCAAATCAGGCGTTGTGACGGCATCCCGTCATTATCAAAATAAACGGCACAAAGGGACGATAAGCAGGGATCTGATGCTTCAAGAATTACCCAAGAAGTTTAATCACAGAGACTTTCCGGAATTGAAAGGGTTCTACCTTCCGTATGAGATGGTCCGCGGACGCAAGTCCGCCTTACGGCAGCGCTCAAAAAAGAGTTTTTGCAATTCGACTGTCAGACATTCTGTGCCGATGGAAGGTGGTTCTGGTACGAACGGAATCATGAAGGGATCTATTGGCCTCTATTTTTCAAAAAAGAGTACTTTGTATCAACAACTGAACAAGTTTACTAATATATAAATCGGAATTGACATGTCATGCCCGACTTGATCGGGCATCTCTAAAAGAGTGATTGATATTGAGATTCCCGGTCAAGCCGGGAATGACGGATAACGCTTAATTCCCCGTTTATCGGCCAGTGCGGGTGATGTGACTTTTTCTGGCACACCACCCGCACCCGGACAATCATTAAACGAAAAATGCAGGCACCAGCCTGCATTTTTTGTGGAGCATAGGGGATTCGAACCCCTGACCTATAGATTGCGAACCTATCGCTCTACCAACTGAGCTAATACCCCGCGGGAAAGGACTGCAAAAATACGCCATTTCCGGGAAAAATGCAAGAGGTAAAGCGATGGGCGGCAGAAAACTTAGCTTATGAACTGAGCCTTGAGGGCCTCGATCTTGGCGGGGGCGTCGGAACCCTTGGCGCCAAAATAGAACTTGATCTTGGGCTCAGTGCCTGAAGGACGTACGGTCACAACGTCACCTGCAGCATTGTAGAACTGAAGCACGTTGCTCTTAGGAAGACCAGTTTCTTCCGGCTTGTTGTAATCAATGACCTTGACAAGGGGACTTCCGGCGATTTCCTTGGGAGGGCAGGCGCGGTAATCGGCCATGATTTTCTGGATTTCCTCTGCGCCGGACTTGCCCTTACGCACGATGTAAACCATCTTTTCCACGTACAGGCCGTATTCCTTGTACACTTTCTGGAGAAGCTGCCAGAGGGTGAGACCCTGCTCTGCGGCCCAAGCGGCGCATTCTGCAACGGCGCAGCCTGCTACCTGGGCGCATTTGTCGCGGACGAAGGAACCAAGGTTGAAGCCGTAGGACTCCTCACCGCCGCAGATGAACTCTGACTTTCCTTCCTGCTGCTTCTGGATCTCTGCGATGTACTTGAAACCGGTGAGGACGTTGTAGCACTTTACACCGAAGCTCTCACAGATGGCTGCAAGGAGTTCAGAGGTGACGATTGTCTTTACGCAGTACTGGTTGCCGTTAAGCTTTCCAAGTTCCTGCCAGCGCTTCAGGATATAGTAGGTGAGGAAACTCCAGGTCTGGTTGCCGGTGAGCTGGACCATCTTGCCTTCGTCGTTACGGACTGCAATGCCAAGGCGGTCTGCGTCGGGGTCTGTGGCAAGGACAAGGTCTGCGCCTGTTTCATCGGCCTTGGCAAGAGCCATGGCCATTGCGGCGGGCTCTTCCGGGTTGGGGGAGGCGACGGTGGGGAAGTTACCATCCGGGACTTCCTGCTCAGGGACGTGGATGATGTTTTTGAAGCCGATTCTCTTCAGGGCCTCCGGCATAAGGCGGACGCCGCAGCCGTGGAGGGGAGTGTAGACGATCTTAAGGTCTGAGTGCTTTTTGACTGCTTCCGGAGAAAGCATGAGGGAGAGCTGGTCCTTGAGGTAGAGTTCATCCTCTGCGGCGCCCATAATCTCGATGGGGGCTTTCTCAATGCCCGGGAGGGGCTGGAACGCCACCTGGGCGGGATCCTCTATCTTGCCTACCTCCGCCACGATATCCTTGTCTACGGGAGCGGTGATCTGGCCGCCGTCACTCCAGAATACCTTGTAACCGTTGTACTCCTTGGGGTTGTGGCTGGCGGTAACCATGATGCCGGCGGTTGCCTTCTTGATGCGGATGCTGTAGCTGAGTTCAGGGGTGGGGCGGAGGTCTTCAAAGAGATAGACCTTGATGCCGTTGTTTGAAAGGACCTGGGCCGATATTTCCGCGAACAGGCGTGAATTGTTGCGGCTGTCATGGCTGATGCAAACGCTTGCGGCGCCTTTCACATGGGCTTTGATGTAGTTTGCAAGGCCCTGGGTGGCCATACCCACCGTGTACCTGTTCATGCGGTTGGTGCCAACGCCCATGGTGCCTCTTAATCCGCCGGTACCAAACTCCAGATTGCGGTAGAAAGCGTCTTCAAGGGCGGTCTCATCCGTTTCCATCAGATGTTTTACCTCTGCCTTGGTTTCAGCGTCAAAATTGCCGTCAAGCCAGCTCTGGGCTACTTCTTTGTAGGTTTTCATGGTATGTAGTATTAGTGTTTGATTCGTTAATCATACAAATTTATGGATTATTCCGTATTTTTGCAATATGGATTTTGCAGAATTCATACTGGCACATGAGGCCGATGACCTTGCCCGCCTTGCCCTTTCCCGTGACAGGTATGCCGCTGAGGTAGAGGATTTTGACCTTGCGCTTACCAC
>OMQK01000266.1 GCA_900313205.1 uncultured Bacteroidales bacterium
TTCTAAAGGAGGAGGAAAGACTATGAAAAAGAATCTTGCAATAGTTCTTACAGTTGCCCTGGCAGTTTCCTGCAACGGAATCCTGGACCTTACTCCCACCAGCAGCGTGTCTTCCCGCACTATGTGGGAAAGCACCGCAAATGCTGAATATTCCGTGAACTACCTGTTCACTTTCTTCTGGAATTACAATGCATATCCCACCCAGCTGGGACTCACGGAGGCCCTCACGGATGAGCTGAAATACACTTCATATAACTTCAACGCAATGGCATACATCCCGTCATACATTTCATATGGCGGAACCACTGTCACGGCTCAGACCTACGACGTATATCTTGGCAAGTGGGGCTCCCTCTATACCAACATCCGTGAAGCCAACGAGGCCCTGAATTATCTCAATGCGTTCGGCCAGATGGGAGATGATGACAAGACCCGCCTTGCCGCGGAAATCCGCCTTGTGAGGGGCTTCCTCTATTTTGAACTTGTAAAGCGCTACAAGGACGTGATCATTTACGACGAAGACCTTTCCAAGATAAGCAAGGACGCAGCCCTGAGTGATGAGGAGGCCGCCTGGGATTTCGTTGAGGCCGATCTTAACTTTGCCGCAGAGAACCTCCCTGCAAAGGAATCGGCCCACGGACGTATGGACAGGGGCATGGCCTACGGCTATCTTACCCGCGCCATGCTATATGCAAAGCGTTATGACAAAGTGATAGCGGCTGCCGGAAAGCTTGAGGAACTTGGTTATGGCCTGGAGCCTCAGTATCAGGATGCCATATCCAAACCTCTGTCGGCCGGAAACAAGGAGGCCATCCTCCAGTTCAGTTTTGACGGCGGTACCGGTATCACCCACAGCTTTGATGCAACATACACTCCCGGAGGAGACTTTGTTCTCAAAAGCTCCAAGGGCGGTGCTTACGCTGTCCCCACTCAGGAAATAGTGGAAAGCTATGAACTTGCAACCGGCGGCTTCCCGGACTGGAGCAAGTGGCACGCCAGTTCCACTGACACTCCTCCTTACACCCTTCTTGAGCCCCGTTTCCAGGCTTCCATCCTGTATAACGGAGCCGCCTGGAAGGGAAGGACCATAGAACCATATGTGGACGGAACCGACGGCTGGGCAACCTGGAAAACGGAGAAAGAGCCAAAGGGCCGTACCGTTACGGGTTATTACCTCAGGAAGAACGTGGACGAATCCTTTGACGTGACTTCTTCCGGCGGCAGCCATCCTTTCACTTTCCTCCGTTACGCGGAAGTTCTTCTCAATAAGGCCGAAGCCTGCTACCAGAGCAACGATCCCGCAGGCGCAAATGCCGCCGTAAAGGCCATCCGCGCCCGCGTGGGCCTGCCTTACACTGACAAGAGCGGTGACGCCCTTTGGAATGCGATAGTGCAGGAAAGAAAGGTGGAACTTGCCTTCGAAGGCCAGCGTTACTGGGACCAGCGCCGCTGGGAGACCGCCCACCAGGACTATCCTACAGGCCTTTCCGGCTACAAGCAGCACGGTCTCAAGATAGAGAAGGACGGAACCGGTTTCCGCTACACCTATGTTGTCATAGACGACAGTGACCGTAGTTTCACCTCCCGCCTGTACCGCTTCCCCATACCGGAAAGCGAACTCAGTTCCAATGCTAAAGTAGAACAATATGATGAGTGGAAGTAGTATGAAAGCAAAATATCTGATACTGATGATAGTGCCCTTGCTGATGGCCGCCTGCCATGAGCCGGAGTACGTTGCCCCCACTGCAAACAGACAGGGCCTTACAAGCCTTTCGGCTGAAATCACTGAAGGTGAGTATGCCGAACAGGAAGTGGCCCGGCTTGTGGTCACGGATCCTGAAGCCAGCCGTTTTGAGATTCCTATTCCGTACTTTTATCCGGAAGTTACTAATAATGAGACCCTCATCTACATGCTCAAGATGAGAGTTAAAGCCGAACTCCAGCCCAACTGGAAGATTATCCCCAGGCTTGGAGTACTGGATCTTACGGAAGAACATGAGTTTACATTGACCGATCCCTCAGGAAACAGCCGGACAATTACAATTGCGGCAAGTCGTGTCAAGTCTTCTTCCTCCAAACTTCTGGCGTTTATGATAGAGGACTTCAAGACTTCCTGTGTGGTCTATGATGAATCCTCCAAGTTGTTGATACCTAATCTTGGGGATTTGTCTTCCGTAAGTGTGAGCGCTCAGGTTTCTCCTCATTCCAAACTGACTAAAATCAATGGAGAAGCATATTCGGCAGACAAAAAGTACAATATGAATACCGGTGCTACGATAACTTTGTTGGCGCATGACGGGGTAACTGAGAGAACTTATTCGGTTGAGCAGGGAATCCCTCAGCTTCTCAGCTCTGGAATGCGTGAAGAATCGGTTGCCCAACTCTTTAATGTGGATCCGGTGACAATGGTAGGTCTGCCCAATTACAAGGATGAAGGCTATATCTCACTTGCCGGCTTGGGCAATGATATTATAGTTGGATTGGGTATGGGCCGAACGCCGTTTTATCTTGATGCCTTTTCCGGTGCCAAGAAGGGTACGATTGCGTTAGGTTCTGCGGTTGCGGACTGCCTTACCAACGACAATGCCGGACACATGGTACTGGCTAATTTCGCGTTAGGTGGTGATACGGCACAGGATGTAAATATATATGTGACATCGTCTGTTTCGGAGGTCCCCACACTGCTTTATACGTTCACAAATCCCATTCCTACCCCGATAGGTCATAGAATTAAAATTATGGGCGATGTGACATC
>OMQK01000290.1 GCA_900313205.1 uncultured Bacteroidales bacterium
AAGAACTGCTCATCCGATCTGAAAAGCCCCGTAGGATAATTTATGTGCTCTTTGCGCTGCTATTGACAGCGTATGCCCTTTTCCATTATGGAACAAATCCCCAGTCGCTTTCCCACTGGATCGACTACACCGGATTGTTATTGAGTCTCTTTCCTGCACTGAGCCTGATTTTGATCCGTCTTCCCAAAATCCCTTATGTGGCCGCTCCGGCAAGGGAAGCAAGGAAACTGTTCTCCGCCAAGGAATTCCGTGCAAACTTCCGTGCGCTCACATCCTTCTTTATCCAGAACAAGTTGTACCTCCCCCCTATCCTAAAATCCTACATGAACCTCACCACCACAATGCGCTACTACGGCGCAATGGTCAACGAAGAATTCGGGGGTGTGATAGAGATGGGTATCATGGTGCATCTCCCGGATCTTGACAAGGAGCGCTGGGCCCTTTACTTCAAATAGCCTATGGATCTTCTCTCCACCCTGGCAAGGCTGGTCCTTCATTACAGGGTACGGGCAATAAAAAAGTATGCCGAAGAGGGTGACGCCATCCAGCGCCGCACTCTTAAGATGCTTGTGCATGAGGCCCGCAATACTCAGTGGGGCCGGGAGCACGGCTACGGAGAGATTAAATCATATGAAGACTTCGCCGCCAGGGTTCCTATCGGCAACTATTCCTCCCATAAGCCATACATAACCAGGATGATGGAAGGCACGCCGGATGTGCTTTGGAAGGGGCGTGTAACGCATTTTGCCACTTCTTCCGGCACCACTTCGGACACCGTGAAATTCATCCCCGTTTCAAAGCACGGGCTCAGTCACAGCCACCTCCGCGGCGGGCGTGACGTCACGGCAACATACCTGGACCAGAACCGGGAGTCCCATGTGGGCAGCGGGTATTCCATGATACTCTCCGGCGGGTTCAACCCCAAATACACAACGGGAAAGATCAAGGTTGGGGATATATCGGCCATAATGGCTGCGGCAACGCCTTCTTTCTACCGGAAGATCCTTCGCCTGGTGCCACCTCTCAAAGTGGCGCAGATTGAGGACATCCACACTAAATATGACGTAATCACGGATATCATCCGCCGGAAAAACCTTGTGGCGTTCAGCGGCCAGCCCACCTGGAACATTATGGTGCTGGAAATGGCAATGCAGAAGGCCGGCGTGAAATCGGCCGAAGAACTCTGGCCCAACATGGAGCTCTTTGCCCACGGAGGGATGTCCCTGGTGCCATATCGGCACAAATTAGAGGCGCTATTCCCCTCCGGAAAGATGCACTATATAGAGAATTACAACGCCTCCGAGGGCTTCTTTGGCGTACAGACAAATATGGCCGATCCATCCATGACCCTCATGCTGGATTACGCAAATTTCTATGAATTTGTGCCGATGAATGTGTACGGCAAGCCGGAGCAATACGCCGTTCCGGTGTGGAAGACGGAAATAGGCGTGGACTATGCCATCCTTGTTTCCACGTCCTCCGGCCTATGGCGCTACGATATGGGAGACGTGGTGCGCTTTACAGGCAGGGAGCCGTACCGCTTTGTGATAGTGGGAAGGACCCACCAGAACATCAACCTCTGGGGCGAGGACCTCTCCGTGCAGCAGGCGGAAAAAGCAATGGAGGCCGCCTGTAAAAAGTGCGGGGCAAAGGCGAAGGAATTCACCGTTGCGCCGGTTTTCCTTCAGGACAAGACCAGCAGCGGCTACCATCAGTGGCTGGTGGAATTCACGGAGGAACCGGCCGATATTGAGGCATTTGCCGATACCCTGGACGCAGAGCTCCAGAAAGACGACATAGATTACGAGCATTTCCGCCATAGAACCGGTGGCGGGCGCCTTCAAATGCTCAAGGCACGCCCCGGCCTGTTCTACGACTGGCTGGATTCAAAGGGTAAACTTGGCGGGCAGCATAAGATTCCGCGCCTTTCCGGCAACCGTAAATATATTGAAGAGCTTATCAAACTGAATATATGAAAAAAGCCATCCTTTCCGTCTTCGCACTATTAGTATTCTTAAGCCTCGGCGCCCAGGAATACGGAGTTGTGAACATCTCCGTATGCAATCTTCGCAGCACCCCGGATTTTGATGCCGAAATGGTGTCCCAGGCTCTTCTGGGAACGCCTGTGCATATTATTGGCAACAGCGACTCCAAGCCTTACCCCTGGCCGGAGATAGACACCCCCGACGATTATTCCGGATGGGTGCATTACGCAGCCATTACGCGTATGTCATTTGATGAGTACCACGCCTGGAATGCAGCCCCCAAGGCTGTTGTGACTGCTCTTCAGGGAGTTGTATACGCAAAATCCTCCACCCGCAGCGCAACCATATCTGATGTAGTGGCCGGAGACAGGCTCAAACTCATCAAAAAGCGCGGCGCAAA
>OMQK01000264.1 GCA_900313205.1 uncultured Bacteroidales bacterium
CACAAAAGTTCTCGGAGAGTCGAAGCGAGGAATTTTCGTCTTCGTGGATGAGCTAAGAGGATGGATATCATCCTTCAATAAGTACAATGCCGGCGGCGGGGATCGTGAGCAATGGCTCAGCCTCTACAGCGGAGTCCCCATTACCGTGAACCGCAAAGGGGAAGATGATATTACTTTCGTAACTGACCCTTATGTCAGCGTGATTGGTGGTATACAACCTGGCATACTGCCCAAACTGTTTGGAGGAGAGAACACGGATAATGGGTTCTTCTATCGAATGCTATTCGTCAATAATCCAGCCGAAGGAGAACCGATGCTATGGAAAAGTATCGACCTCCCTTCCGGATGCGAAGAAGAATGGAAACAGTTCTTGACCAAGATGCTGGACGCTAGCGGCTACAACAGCGATGATGAAACCCTCAAGGTCTATTCCTTCAACGAGGACGCATGGGAAGTCGTTCGTCAATGGCAAAACGATACGGAAATCGAAAACTCAGAGCGCGGATCATTATCCGATATTGCCATTTTCCGTAAGACTCAGGACTACTGTCTCCGTTTCTGCCTCATCATCCACGCTATGCGAGAAGCGGCCGGAGAAATTCCTCTATCAACCATTGTAGACGAAAACACCGCATTAAAAGCGACGATCCTTGCCAACTACTTTTATGAAACGTCGAAGTATGCCTATAAACTGATTCAAATGGGAGGGGTCGATCACGGTCGGTTCTTTGATCTGTTGAATGCTTTGAATACAGACTTCACCTCGGATCAGGCCGTCGCCGTCGGAAAACAACTCCAGATCTCTAGAAGTACGGTCTTTCGTTATCTCAGAAATGAATCCGATGGCATATTTTTAAAGAAGACCGGGCCGGGAAAGTATTCCAAGATTTAATGAATGAGACTTTGACACTTTGAGACTTTCGAGCCCTGGGCAGCTCCGATTGGCAAAGTGTCAAAGTCTCATAGTCTCACTGAACCAAAAAGCCAGACAAGCCTTATGCAAAAGAACCTCAGATATAGCATTACCCTCAATGATGCGCAGTTGGATTATCTCTCGGATGAGCAGCAGGAAATCCATCGGATGAAATGCTTCAAGACCTTCCTTCAAATGACCATTCCAGAGGAGAACAAGGTCTATGGAAAGAACTTTTCAGCTGTCCTACAACCAGGACAATTCGTAGCCTCCAAGGTTGACCTTGCCAGGCTGTGGGGCTGCGACCGGAAGACGGCAACCCGTATCGTCCAAGAATTCAATCAACTTGGTATTCTCCGCTCTGAACCATCTAATCGGACCACTATCCACACGATGATTTGTCTGTCAGCTTGGTTCGAGTATCGAGGAATGATAAGGAGCCGATTCTTTGTCAGTAATCCTGTAGTCAAACCAATCGTGAAACCGGTCAGGACCGCCAAGCGTGTCCCACCTGAAACAGCTGTCGAAACCAATAAATCCGACTGCGCAAATCCACCGGATCCTGGTGGGACATCGTAGAGCCATCCCCGCCTCTTTTCCCTTTCCCTTTATTCCTAACCGGATAGAGAAAAGATGCGGGAAGCGGGAACCCTCCGGCGACAAGGCCCGTCAAGGAAAGCAACCCGACCTGTCGCCCCGGCTTCTTTCATGGCCATTCTCTCAGAGCTACGACCGAGACTAAGAGCAATGACGAGGTCAATGAAGCGAAGCCGGTCCGGAGGGTGGCAAGTTTAAAAGCAGGGCTTGCCCTGTTATAGCCCACTATAACTACACGCTCCGCTTCTGTAGTTGTGGGCTCTCCCGAGGGGTAGGGCAAGGGACCGCCGCCCCTTGTATCCCCAGACAGGGAGTGACCCTCTCCCTGCACCCTCCGATCAGGGCGCCGCCCCGATACCCCGATTTAAAAATCAATCACAAACACGTAAAAAATATGAGCACATCAGCAAAATCATCGATCCATATCAAACCGTGCAACATCGCCCAGAGCGAGGCACACAACAGGCGGGACAAGGAATATCTCCGTTCCCTTGATCCCAAGAAGATTTACATACGCATCGACTTGTCATATAAGAATGAAAGTTATGTCTCACCCGTCATGAACGGGAAAAACCTTCAGGAATACTATGATTGGCAAAGGGTCATGGTGAAGGATCTGACCGGCAGGGCGATGCAGGAAAAGGATGTTGAGTATAAGGACAAGAACGGTAGAACGCGTGTCCGTAAAGGAAGCAGCCCCCTCCGAGAGGGAGTGGCAATCATCAAGGAAAACACCACGATAGAAGATCTTCAGAGATTCACCGATGCCGTCCAGGAGAGGTGGGGCATAAGGGCGATTCAAATTCACATTCACAGGGACGAAGGACACTATGAGGAAAGTGAGGGCAGAAGGAAATGGAAGGCGAACCTTCATGCCCACATCGTCTGGGACTGGATGGACCACACCACCGGCAAGTCACTCAAGTTAAAAGAAAAGGACATATCGGAAATGCAGGACATGCTCGCAAAGGAGCTGAAGATGCAACGTGGGCAACGGAAATCCGAAACCGGACTTGATCATCTGGAGAGGGAAGAGTTTGTCCTTCATAAGTTGAAGGATGAGCAGCAAGCCACCCTGGAAAAGACAGCGGCCTTGGAGTCTTACATCAAAGCGATGGAGTTCGATGAGGAGGAGCTTGCAGCGCCAGAATTGAAGACAGACCCGCTGGTCGAAGAGGCCTTGAAAGCCATACTGGAACAGCTCGCCATTCCCATTCCCGTTATGGCGAAGGATAAGTGGAAGGAGGATCGGAAAGAAGAGATAAAGAAGATA
>OMQK01000263.1 GCA_900313205.1 uncultured Bacteroidales bacterium
TAGGTATAATTGAGGATGCCGCCAATCAGTTCCCAGTTTCCGGCATGGGACTGCATTATCATAACCTGCTTGCGCTCACGGAAAAGGCGGTTGAGAACTTCCGGATTTGTAATCTCCACGATGTGGCTGTCACGGAGGCGCTTACGGCCGTGGTCTCCACGGCAGGAACCAAACCAGAGGGTTTCCGTAAGGATGTTGGCAAAGTGATGGTAGAACTTCTTTTCAATGGCTTTCAGCTCTTTGGCCGATTTTTCAGGGAAACTCTTCTTGAGGTTATCCTTCACAACATCTACCCTGTAGCGGACCACGCAGCGAATGAGCCAGCCAAGGAAGCGGGCCACGGCGTGATGGTATGAAAGGGGAAGGCGTCCGTGAAGCCGGAGCCATCCCTGAGCCAATCCCTGCCATAATGTCTTACCTTGAGCCATATGTATCCACAAATATAGTCATAATTTATGTAATAAAGAATTTGTATTTCAGGAATTTAATGCGTATATTTGCAGTCCTTTTTGGGCTAGAAAAAGGCCAAAAATAGGATAACTTATTTATTAACAATTAATTAACAAACAATGGTTAACCAGTACGAAACCGTTTTCATTGCAACTCCCGTTTTGTCTGATGCCCAGATGAAGGAAGCGGTTGCCAAGTACGTCAAGCTCATCACGGACAACGGTGGTGAGGTTGTGTACCAGGAGGATTGGGGCCTGCGTCAGCTCGCTTATCCCATCCAGCACAAGACCACAGGTTTTTATTACCTGATCGAGTTTAAGGCAGACTCACAGTTCGTTGCCACTCTTGAAACCCAGTATCACCGCGATGAGCGCATCATCCGCTTCCTCACTGTCGCCCTCGACAAGGATGCAGTTGCATACGCAGAGCGTCGTCGCGCTAACAAGGCCGCCAAAGCCGCTCCCGCAGCTGAGGCTCCCGCAGCAGAGTAATTAGGAGGATAAAATTATGGCAAACGAAAACAAAGAAATCCGCTATCTGAATCCCCCTACCGTGGAGGTTCGCAAGAAGAAATACTGCCGTTTCAAGAAGGCAGGTATCAAGTATGTAGATTACAAGGATCCTGAGTTCCTCAAGAAGTTCCTGAATGAGCAGGGTAAGATCCTTCCCCGCCGCATCACCGGTACTTCCCTGAAGTTCCAGCGCAAGGTTGCCCAGGCTATCAAGCGTGCACGCTCCCTGGCCCTTCTTCCGTATGTTACTGACCTTCTTAAATAATCTGCCTTATGGAAATTTTACTCAAGAAAGATGTAGCCAACCTTGGCTATGCCGGTGAAATTGTAAAGGTAAAGGCCGGTTATGGTATGAACTACCTCATTCCTCAGGGATTCGCAGTTTCCGCAACTGAGTCCGTGAAGAAGCAGCACGCAGAGACCCTTCGTCAGCGCGCTCACAAAGAGGCCAAGCTTGTTGCAGATGCAGAGGCTCTTGCAGCCACCGTTTCCGCACAGGTTCTGGAAGTGAAGGTAAAGGTTTCCGAGAGCGGCAAGCTCTACGGCAGCGTTACCACTATGGACCTTGCCGGTGAGGTGAAGGAAGTTGGTGAGTATGAGGCCGCTGTAAAGATTTACAAGGCTATCAAGGCTTCCTTCAAGTTTAACGTAGTTGCGGAATAAATTCCACAACTACGTTAACCATAAAAAAAGTCTGACACTTCGTGCCAGACTTTTTTATATATACTCACGTTACCCTCTCCCTAAATCCCTCCCCTCGGGGGAGGGACTCGGCGGCAGAAGCCGCCGTTCGCTTCGCTCATTAGCACCTTATTGAAGGCGGGTAGCGTCCGGGTTTACGGACACAAGTCCTATCCCTCCGCTTACATTACCTGGATATGTCTTGGGGATCGTTTCCAGGGGAAGCATTGACAGGACGCCATTGAGATTGGGCCCAAGTGCATAGGCCGGGTCATCCACAAGATACCTTAATGTCCAATAGTCGTCACGGTTAAGGGCCGATATCCTGGCACAGAAAAGAACGGTGCGGGTATATGATTCGGGCTCGAATATCTGCTGGTTGTCCTCTATACGGCGGTACTGGTCGCTCATATGATGGGTATTAAAACCTCCAAGAAAGTCAGTATTGCCCTCAACCGTTATGTCGCAGGAGTCGCCGTCCAAAAAGGCATCTGAATCTACCAGAAACATCCTTGGATACTTTTGAAGCGGATATGATTCCAGATTCAACGTATAAATCGTACTCCTGTCAAGAAGAACTTCATTGTCATTGTCCCGTATTGCGTGCTGATACGTGACCAACTGGAGGATGTAGAGGTTATCAGTATCCGGATTACGCCTTATTCTTGCCTTTACTGTTGCTTTTTTACCGGTAAGGGAATACGATGCATCCAAAATGACGCCATCTGGAACCTGAAGGCCGGAAACGGTGGCCGAGGCATTCCCGGAACTCAGCGTTACAATATCGGCCGCCTTGATTGTCCTGTTGAAATAGGCAAATCCGTCGGATCTCACCTGCGCCGTGTCCGAGGGGGCGTCTCCAACCTGCAGGGTTACAACCGCTCCTGTCATACTTACGGTACGGTTTACGTCAGAGCCAGTTATCTGGACCTTATGAAGGGTATCCGCCGTATTGATCCTTGCATTCATACATGTTATGGTGTTCTCATTCCCCGTTGTGGGAAAATAATCGTGAGTGCAGGAAGCAAGTAGTATTATCAGAGGTATTATATGTACAGTTTTCATACTCAGAAGTTTCTGGAGAACGATACCGTGGGGATTACTAAAAGATATGACACCGTACGGATGAAAGGCGTCCCTCCAGGTTTGTCGGGATAGTAGGAGTCTGAACCTATTATTGTATCCGAAGTCTTCATATAACGGAAGAAATCCGGATTGTTGGCGCCGTATAGATTGTACAGTCCAATGGTCCATATCCTTTCTCCCCGTTTCAAGGGCTTTCTAAGATTCACGCTTATATCGGCCCGGTGGATGGGGGGAAGCCGGAAATTGTTCCTTGACGGGGCGTAATCAATGTAGCGGACGGTGTCCTCATTTTTCCGCGATTCATCATAAATGGCAGCACTTCTCAAAGGCATAGTTATGGGACTTCCGGATGCAAAAGTCCAGGACAGGGTAATGTCTACCGCCTCATTCACGGCCCAGGTAGCGCAGAAATTAATCCTGTGGCGCCTGTCGGTGGAAGAGGGGAAGGGGATTCCATTGTTGATGGTGCCCTCAGGATAGATCCTTGTGCTTCCGGATAGCGTGTATCCGAGCCATCCGGTCAGTGGTCCGGAAGTTTTTCTAGCCATAAGTTCCATTCCCATCCCGCTACCTTTTCCGGAAGCCACACTGCCGCTCCAATGGGCCTGACTGGTCCCAAGGGGAGCATATG
Organism: uncultured Bacteroidales bacterium; assembly: GCA_900313205.1. GTDB lineage: Bacteria > Bacteroidota > Bacteroidia > Bacteroidales > UBA932 > Cryptobacteroides. Next base: position 3,361 of record OMQK01000263.1, read on the forward strand.
AATCAATATAATCCACAACGCCGCTCTGCATTTTGTAGTACAGTTCTGCCGACAGTTCCCATCCCGGGAGCCCCTCATATCGGCCGCAGAGGCTTATCTGGTCGGAAATCAGGGGCTGGACGTTTCCGGAGACCGGATGCCAGAAATCCGTGGGGAACGAACTGTATCCGGAAGGGATACGGTGGAAATACTGCACCATCCGGGAGTACCCTGCATCGGCCTCCCATCCATCTCCGGAGCGCCATTTCACGGATAATCTTGGCTCGGGATGTATCCTGATGTCTCCCAAGGATTCAAACAGACTCAGCCTAACCCCGGGGGTGATGATGACGGCGCTCCCGATGGGGATGGAAGCATCGGCATAAACGGTGCAGGGCCGCTTGATCCTGCTTCGGATCCATCCGGGAACATGGTACAGCCGGTGTCCTCCGAGCCTGCTTTCACCCTTCCCTATGACAAATCCGATCCCGCGGAGATGGCAAGCGCCCACAACTGGATCTGTTCCGACCTGGTCGAGAACTCAAAGAAACTGGACGGTCTCACTGAGACAGAGGATTTCCACGCGGCGGTAAACAGAGACTGGCTCTCTTCCAATTCCATTCCTTCCGGATATGTCTCCTACGACGCTTTCTCTGAGCGTCAGCTCGAGGTGGACGCAGAGCTTCTGGAGATTCTGGAAAGCGACGATACCTTCTCGGATCCCTATATCGCCCATTGCCAGAGGCTGGTGCGGGATTACTATAAGATGTGGCTGGACTGGGACGCGCGGGACAAGGCGGGCATGACCCCTCTGGCAGACATCCTCGAGCCTCTGCAGAATGTCAGCAATCTGGATCAGATGACCCAATATCTTTCCGATCCGCTGACGACGATCGAGGCTCTTCCCCTCTGTTCCTCTTTCACGGCGGCAAATCCCAATGACGCCTCCTCCATAGCAGTCTATATTTCTCCGCCTTCACTGACCTTTCAGGATGCCATGTACTATTCGCAGCTGGATCCTGACAGCTGGAAGATCCAGCCCCGCTACATGTATGCGGCGGGCTATATGCTGGAGCGTCTCGGCTAC
>OMQK01000261.1 GCA_900313205.1 uncultured Bacteroidales bacterium
ATGACCGTGATGCTGAAGTTCTCCAGGGCCACATCCACTACAGGCTCTTTAATGTAACCGGACTGGGTGATGCTGGACGAAATTACATCCTGGATCTGGTGGAGGGTGAGTCCTGCCACTTTGACGGTGCCGATAACCGGGAAATTGATACAGCCGTTCGCGTCAACCGTATAAGCCACCCTTTCGGGAGAAGAAGTGGCGTCGGAAATGTTCAGGACGGCATTGCCGACGGAATCCGGGCGAACGGGTTCATCAGCGATCCCGTGGTGACGGTTACGCTGGAGAACTTCAGCATCACGGTCATCGGCAATCTCGGCAACAGTGTCCTTCCGGTTAAAGGAAACAGCATCAACCTGTTTCAGGTGATTGCACAGTCCGGAGGGGTTGTATCCCCTTCAAAAATCAATGAAGTAACCGTGGTACGCACGGAAGATGGCATGCGCACCGCCTACATGGTAAACCTTCAGAAAGAAGATGTGTTCACATCTCCCGTATTCTATCTCCGTCAGAACGACATGGTATATGTCAAACCCAAAGGATCCCATCTTTCCTCGGAAGGGCAGACCGTCATGACCTTTGTCGGGACGGGCCTCACGTTGGGTTCCATCATCACGAACTTCCTCCTTTGGTCTACTAGAAGATAATATCCGTCATGCAAGAAAAAAACAACGTTCAGATTAACGTAGTAGATTTATTTTTCTACCTCTTAAGCAAGTGGTATTGGTTTGTCCTCTGCTGCGCCGTATTCATAGGCCTGGCCTATTACCGCTATGCCAAGATGCCGTTTGTGTACCGCAGCGAGGCCACGGTGATCATTAAAGACCCCAGCAATACGCGCTCCACGGTGCACATGGACAATTACAGCAGCCTCATCAACCATGTGAGCATGGCCAATGAAATCCTCCAGCTGCAGTCCAAGCAGCTGATGACCGAGGTTGTCCGCTCCCTCGACGCCCAGGTGAACTACACGGTGAAGGAACGGCTGCGCGATATTGAACTGTTTGACCGTTCTCCCATAAAAATCCAGGCTTTGGAGGGGTATGCCTCACTGAATAATCTCCATTTCACGGCGAGTCCGCAATCCAACCACAAGATTCTAATAGAGATGGATGGAGAGAATCCGAAAGCGGTGAATTGGGGAGACACGCTTTCGGTGGGAACAACCCGATTTATCTTGAATCCGACCTCCACTTACAACCAGTATATCGGTCGGGAGATAACCATTTCCTGTTATTCACCGGAGCAGGCGGCTGCTCGTTTCCTCTCCAACTTGAAGGTTATCCAGACCGAAGCCGATGGAACAATCCTCCAGCTTTCCATGCAGGATTATTCCCTGAAACGGGCCAGCGATATCCTGAACACCCTTGTGGCCAAATACAATGAGGATGCCATCCGGGAAAAGAACAGGATTGCAGTCAACACGGCCAGCTTTATTAACGAACGCCTGTCCATCATTCAGCACGAACTGGGTGAAGTAGAGGGAGACCTGGCCCAGTTCAAGAGTTCACAGCGCATCATGGACGTAAACGAGGCGGCCAGCGAATACCTTAGCCAGAGTAAGGGATATAATGCCGAGATTATTAAAATTGAGACACGCGCAAGGCTGGCCGGCTACTTGAAAGACTATTTGGTTTCAGCTTTCCAAACCTACGAACCCGTTCCTGCCAATACGGGACTGGATGATTCCAATCTGGAAGCAGCCATTTCTTCCTACAACCAGATGGTGATACAGCGCGACCGTCTGGTCCGCGGCAGTAGTGCCGACAGCCCGGCAGTCCGCCAGGTGGAGGCCAACATGGTTCCGGTACGTCAAAATATCCTGAACGCCATCCAGAACCTGCTCACATCGTTAAATAGTCGAAAAAGTGAATTGGCCCGTTTGGAGCAAGAATCCATCCACCAATTCACCACCATGCCGGCCAAGGCCCGGCAGCTTCTGTCTATCGAGCGTCAGCAAAAAATTAAAGAATCCTTGTATATATTCCTGCTCAACAAACGGGAAGAAAACGCACTTACACAGGCCATGGTGGACAACAATGCCAGGATGATTGATTCGGCCGAAGGTTCTTCTTTCCCTATCTATCCCCAGCGGAATAAGATGCTCATACTCGCCTTCCTGCTGGGCTTATTCCTCCCGGCAGTCATCTTGATTTCCCGCCTTTTCGTCGACACGAAAATTCACAGCCGACGGGACTTGGATTCAAATGCTTCCTTGCCATTCCTCTCAGACATCCCGGCCCTCAAAACGGCAAAAGGGATACAACGGAAACGGAAGAAGGAGACAGAAACTTCTCCTTCGGCCGAATATACTAAGGCGCATTCCCGGGTGTTCAAAGAGGCCGTGCGCATGATGTGCATCAACATCGACTATATGAAACCGGAAGATGCCACATCTTTGGTAATAATGACCACCTCTTTCAACGCCGGTGCAGGTAAATCATTTATCTCCAGAAATATAGCCGCATGCCTTTCTGACGCAAAAAAACGGGTTATCATCGTTGATGTCGACTTGAGAAAGCGGTCTATTTCCGACTGGTTTGGCCTCAAGCTTCATGTCCAGGGCCTTTCCAACTATCTCGTATCGAAAGAGATTCGCCCCGAAGAGATCATCTGCATTGATTCTCTGCCCGGCGTGGACTTCATTCCTGCCGGTCACATTCCGCCCAATCCCACAGAACTCCTTTCCCGCAGCCGGTTTGAAGAGCTCATCAATTTGCTGCGAGAACGTTATGACTACATCATCCTTGATGGCACGCCGGTCAATATGGTGGCCTATTCTTATGTGGTAGGACGTCTTGTA
>OMQK01000260.1 GCA_900313205.1 uncultured Bacteroidales bacterium
GGCCTGGTCCTCCATGCGGGAGTTCGTAGAGTCCCTGGCCCGGGGCGAAGGCAACTTCTATGATGGCTGGATGAAGAACCCCATGAGTGCCATGATCAGTTGCAATGACGGCTTCCGTCCGTTCAGCTTCTACCTGGAAGTGATTGAATAAATCATTTATTCTCCATCCCTGCCGCATCGCTTCGCTCTTTCGCCTGAATAAGGCCAAGTACGTAGAGATGAAAGAAGAAGGGAATAAACTGGAATTCTGACTTTGAAGCGAAGGGGCCGATGGCGACCGCTGCACTGCCGTGAAGTCCGTCTCTGATCCACTCATCCGTCCCGACAACATTTCGGTGACCGGGACTTTTTATCGGACCTTGCCCAGAAGATACTCTTCTGCCAGGATCATTTTCTGCTGTTTACTCATGTGGTTGAAGCCTGCATCCAGGATGGCCTGCCACTCTTTTTTCTTAGGAGTAAAGACGTGTTTCACTTCCCGGTCGTCAATAGTAGCCTGAAAGTGAATGTTACCCTTCTCGGTGCGCTCAAAGCGGATACTGGAAACGGTATGGCCGTCTTCTGTCGTGAAGGAGAACTCTTCCGGCAGGGCCCGGATAATCTTCCTGCCTTCTGGGCGAAGTTCCTGCAGGCGCTTGGAGATGAGCTCAATATGGAAGCTGTCCACGTTGTTTTTGCGGGCCAGATCCTCGAAGTTCTCTGTCCCTTTGAGCACGCAGTCTATCACTTCTTCCGGATTCTTCACAGAGTTGTCCCTTCCTAGACGTATCAGGTCTTCTGCTGTGATGTCCGCGTATTTGCCGCCAATAGACATGCAGTGCGTCATTTCGGGCTCGATGCCATTCGTGGCAATAATGAAGGTCATGTCATAAGCGGGGGCCAGGTGCCATTGACCTTCTGGTGACATCAGGAAGGAGAAGTTCTTCTCGTGGTCGTCCGTATTATTGGTGAATACATTGAATACGGTGCGTTTGAACAGTTCATCAATTTCCGGCTTAGGAATCTCCAGTTCCCGGCAGGTTCGGAACATGTCTTCGTAGCTATGAGCATCCGGATCCACGGCGGCCAGGGTTTGCATAAAGCGTTTCTCTCCGTCCTTGCGGTCAAAGCGGCGTGTCAGGAAATGCCGGGTCCCTTCCACCTCAATCAGGCGGCTGTCCATCATGGTGATGCCACACTGACGGGCCATTTGGAAGTACGTCATTTCCGTTTCAGACAGGGCATGTTCCGGCGTGTTGAACTTGATGATACAGTGCTCAAGTTCCGGGCTGGCACCGGTTTGGCCGGAGTAGATGCTTCCGTCTGGGGCAATGTCAATGATGGCCTTCATCTGTCGGCCGCCGGCCGATGTCCCGATGGCCGTGAGTGCACGGCGTGTAAGTGGCTCTCCGGCAGGAATGTTCTTGCCGGCAAGTTGCTGCTCTATCAGCTGGGCTTGCTCGTACAGGCGGTCTATCCGCACCTGTTCATCATCGTAAAAGCCGCTGTCCAGCACCGGGTAGAACTCCAGGGCACCCATAGCTCGCCTTCCTATGAAGGAGAGCTTGGTCAGGGGAGTCTTGTCTTTCTCGTGAAGACCTTCCTCCTTGAACCAGGCATCGAAGACGGCATTACCCCAGCGGTCCGGCAGGGAGTCGGCCAGAAAAGAGGGGAGACCCTGGTAAATCTTGGGCTCTTTGATGCCGTGAATGGCAATGGCCGGGCTCTGCTGGGCCTTGGGATGTGTGATGGGCGCCATGTCGTACCCGCCCGTGAAATAGTCCGGAGAGAACCAGAACAGGCTGGACTGAGTGCGCGGGTCCCACTGGAGCGTTCCAATGCTCACGCCCCAGAGGGAGACCGTCAGGGTCTGGATATCTTTATTGCTTCTTGTTGCCATTGTGTCTTACTCTCTGTTTGCTGCTCAAGTTAGAATAGGGAGACTCCGGAACTTCGGGAATGAGGGCGTCCAGATTCTCAATAAGGCCGGTGTAACGCATCAGGGAAATGAGGGTTGTAGCTGTAACATTGCGGGCCGTCCCGGTTTCAAACTTATGGATAGTCATCACCGAAACGCCCGCCTTGGCGGACAACTCGGCCTGCGTAAGCCCCAGCGCAACCCGGTACTGCTTAAAGCGCAGCCCCAGCATCTGGAGGATTTCAGCATCTGAGAATCTTTTGATCATAGGTCGTTTCTTTTCCTTCTGCAAATATAGTAAAGTTTATTTTAATTGCGAAAAGTATTACTAAAATATATTCTTATTTAATTTAAAAAGAAGCGGAGACCTTCGTGGTTATCGTACCGGAACCGCTGGACTTGAGCACGCCCTGCTTTGGCTCCGTTTTTGGATGGCAACGATGACTTCTCGATGCCCTCCTTATACAGCGCATACAGCAGATTCTCCGCCACCTCGTGAAGAGATGGCGGAAAGTTGTTGAGAGGGTGTCTACTAACAATACTCACCCCATTCGCAGCCCACATTCTCGGCATGGATGCGGTCGATAAGGTCCCCCTTGATGTCGAAAAGCTGCACAGTACCCCTGCCATTGCCTCCGTTCCATAGGCGGTTGTGGCACTTCTGCCCGTCCGGAGCCTCATAGTTCACCAGCAGCATGTCCTTTTTCTCGCAGGTGATGTCGGTCACCATCCTGCCGGAAAGGGAGCGCTGTTCCACGTGCCAGATAATCTGCGAGTCGGTCTCCTTGCAGTCGAACTCCGTATGGACCCCCGTCCAGGCCTTCGAGAAGTTAAACTCATAGGGTTTTCCCTCATACCAGAAGGCGGAAAGGAGCTTACGGGGAAGGGCAAGGTGGCCAACCTTGGGTCGCCCTCCGCCGATATCGAATACA
>OMQK01000259.1 GCA_900313205.1 uncultured Bacteroidales bacterium
TCCGCCAATAACCACAAGTTCCGGATTGAAGATGTTGATTAGGCCCGCAAGGCCGCGGCCAAGGTTGAGGCCAAGTTTCTCCACAACCTCAATTGCAAGGCTGTCCTCGTTCTTGATGGCCTGGAAGATGTCGTTGAGGTTCACCTTGCCATCGGCCTTGAATTTTGCAGCAAGTGAGGAAGCCCTTCCGCCCTGCAGTTTCTCTACCATCTTCCTCACAAGGGCGCTTCCCGAGGCTCCGGTTTCCAGGCAGCCTACTTTACCGCACCGGCACATTATACCGTTATCCAGGAGAGGGAAGTGGCCGAACTCTCCGCTGTACCCGGAGGTTCCGCAGTAGAGGCGTCCGCCAAGGATCATGCCCATACCAAGACCCCAACTTACGTTGACATACAGCATGTTTTTCTCCTTGAGGCCGCCGCCAAGATACTCTCCGTAGGTCATGGCGCGGGAGTCGTTCTCAAGCACCACATGAAGGTTAAGGTCTTCCTGGAGGATTTGGCTGATGGGGCGTTTGTCGTCAAAGGAATACAGGTTTGAATAGCCTGTGACGGGGTTTACGCGCCCCGGGATGCTTACTCCAAGGCCCATGAGTTTATTCCAGGGGATGTCTGTTCCGCTCATGAAATCGCGGATGGATGCAGCAAGCCTGTGCACGGATTCTTCGTTGGCCTCAAGGCTCATGGGGATGTCGTCCTTGAAGACCTTCAGGCCGCCCTTGAAGTCCGTGATGGCCATACTGGCGTGGGTGTTTCGGATGTCAACGCCCATGAAATAGCCGGCCTCCGGATTGAGGCCATAGATGGAGGGACGTCTGCCGCCCGAAGTTCCGGACTTTCCCAGGTCTATCATGAAGCCCTCTTCCATAAGTTCACCTATGAGTTTGGTGGCGGTGGGAACGGATGCGCCTATAGCTTCACTTATGGCCGATATGCTATGTTCACCATGCTCTATGCACAGATAGAGTATTTGCTTTTTTAGAAGGGAGTTCTTTGTGTCTTTTTTCTCCAGGAACGTCTCTCTCATGGCTAAAATTTTATTAACAACGCAAAGATAAGAAAAAATTTTTAAAAATAACGATTAGAGAAAAAATATGTATCTTTGTAACCTATTATGTTTGTGAAACTGAAAAATTGGCTGCGGGAATACCGCCTCTCCCTCAGGATGAAGATGACGCTGTCTTTCAGCGCCATAGCGGTTGTGCTCCTGATGTCCAGCGTAATTTCCATACTGGAGTACAGGCACATGTCCAACTATGTTTCCACCATGATCGCCAGCGATATCCGCAATATCCACGTCACCCAGAACATGGTTGACGCCGTAGATGCCTACAACCTCAGGATGCTGGCCGTGATTGGAGACGACGGCCTCAATTCCCTTCCGGATTTCAACCGAACGGAGTTTGTGAGCTACTGTGACTCCCTGCGCCAGTCTTTTGTGGCGGGTCCCCTGGCCGATTCCGTGGTGTACGCATATTCGGCCTATATGCTGGCTTCCCTTGAACTGGAAGACGTCCTTGAATCCAATTTCATAGATTCCAGGGACTGGTATTTCAACCGCCTGCAGCCCATATTCGGCCGCATGAGGGGGTATCTGGACAAGCTCAGCAGCGCAATGTACGCGGAGCTCCAGCAGAATTCCTCAGACTTTGACCGCGGCTTCTACCGCAGCATCATTCCCGGCGCCGTGGCCGTTTCCGTGGCCATACTTCTGGTATTCATGCTGCTGTTCTACATCATGGTTTACTACGTGAGGCCCATTTACGGGATGCGTAACGCCCTGAGGGACTTCCTTCAGTTCCGTCACCGCTACACATATGAGTTTGAAAACTCAGACCAGCTTGGCCAGCTCAACGAATCCGTAACCAACCTGACGGAGGAGAACCGTAATCTGAGGCGGCGCATCTCTGAAATGAAGGAAAACGGCAAATGAACCTGAAGGTAATATCCAGGAACGTGGGCATCGCGCTTGTGGTGAGCGCGCTGTTCATGCTGCTGTCCGTGTTCGTGTCCCTCGCAAACGGGCAGGACAGTGCCTTGGCGCCCCTCCTCATCAGTTTCACCATTACCTTTGCGGTGGGCATTTTCCCTTTCATTTTTGTAAAGAAAACCCCTCACATAAGCCTGAAGGACGGCTACTGGATCATTTTCCTGTCCTGGCTTCTGTCATTTGTGTTCGGCTCCTTGCCATATGCCCTGTGGGGCGGCCCTTTCAACGTTATAAACGCCTGGTTTGAAAGCGTTTCCGGTTTTACAACTACCGGTGCCACCATCCTTGAAGACGTTGAGGCTCTTCCAAAGAGCCTTGTGTTCTGGAGGGCATCCACTCATTTTATCGGCGGATTGGGAGTTGTGGTGTTCCTCCTTCTCATTATCCCCAACTCGTCTCCGGTGCGCCTAAGGCTCACCAACATGGAACTTTCCTCCCTGTCAAGGGATGACTACAGGACGCGTGTCAACAAGACCGTTTCCATCTTTGCATGGGTTTATATCGGCATATGTGTGGCCGCATTCATTGCGTATCTCCTTTGCGGGATGTCCGTCTTCGATGCCGTATGCCACGCATTCAGCGTGTGCGCTTGCGGCGGTTTTTCTTCAAAGAACCTCTCCATCGGGGCCTTCGACTCCACGCTCATATCGGCCGTGACAATAGTTTTCATGTTCCTGGCCTCAATCCACTTTGGAATCATTTACGTGGTCATCGTGACGCGTTCACTCAAGCCGCTGAGGAATGCTGTCCTGCGCTTTTATGTGACTGGGCTGGTGGTGATTTCCATTGTGGCGTCCATCGGCCTCAAGTACTCAGACCTTGGGCTTTCCTGGAGCAGGGCTTTCCTGGACGG
>OMQK01000332.1 GCA_900313205.1 uncultured Bacteroidales bacterium
TAATTTCACTTCATTGTTAGATTATCCTTTTTCTTCTCGGTGCTTTAATTTTTTATTATTAATCATTAAATGCATAAAGCCTATAATTTTGATTTTATATATTCAGCAACATCTCCAACAGGCACTATCTCCTGCTCTCCGGATTCCATGTCTTTTACAGTAACATTTCCTTCTTCAAGGTCGCGCTCTCCAACAAGAACAACATTCTTAACATTCAGCTTGTTTGCATAGGATAGGATCTTCTTGAATTTCTTTCTAGACAAGTCCACTTCAGTTGGAATATCTGCATTTCTTAAATTCTGGGTAATCTCAAAGGCCTTCTGCCTAGTGGAGTCAGAAATAGCTGCAACATATGTGTTCACCATAGGCGGCAGTTCCTTTTTGCCTCCAAGCTCTTCGATTGCATTCATTAATCTGTCGAATCCGAGTGCGAATCCAGTGGAAGCAACATCTTCTCCTCCGAATAATTTGACGAGATTGTAAGTTCCTCCGCCGCATACCTGTTTTTGTGCTCCAAGTCCCTGGACATATACCTCAAACACAATTCCAGTATAATAATCCAGTCCTCTTGCTACTCCAAGGTTCAATTTGTAGTTGGTCACCTGGAAGCTCTTCAGAGTATCTACAAGCTCCTTGAACTCTTCAAGTGCATCCCTTGCCTCTTTAGCTTGAGGAGGACATCGTTCAATTCAGCATTGTCCTTTATTATTGGATTTTCTCCGATTAAGGATTCTTTTAACAATTCCTTGTCTCCCTTGTCGATGACTATCATTATCTCCCTCTGGGTGGCCTCATCGATGTCGAAGTGCTTGAACAGTCCTCTGATTATTCCAAGGTGGTTGACATTGATTTCAGCTGTTGTGATGCCCAATGCTTCAAGAGAACTGTTGCACATGGCGATGACCTCAGCTTCCCCTTCTGGAGATTTTGCGCCGATAAGCTCGCATCCGAACTGCCAGAATTGTCTGAATCTTCCCTTTTGAGGTCTTTCATATCTGAAACAGCTTCCATAGTAGTAAAGCTTTATAGGCTTTGCTGATTTCTGCATTTCATTAAGGTATAATCGTGAAATAGGTGCTGTGATTTCAGGTCTTAGTGTGAGGTCACGACCTCCCTTGTCTTTGAAATTGTAGAGCTGGTCGACGATTTCCTCGCCTGGCTGGAGTAGTCTACCTTCCGCTTTCCTTTACCATGCGGAAATAGCCCGGAGTTTCCTGGTTGGGCAAGGCTTTTATCCGGGTAATCACGCCCTTCACCGTGGAAATCTCCACTGGCGTAGGGCCATTGAAGCCGATAACATCGGTCCCTAAGTTCGTAGTATTGATTTTAAGGGTATCGGCCCCTTTGGCGCCGGCGCGGGTGCCGCAGGAAGTGCTGGTGATACAAGTGCCGGAGAGGATGGCTAAGATTCCCAAAGCCAGATAAAACTTCTTCATAGTTCAATATTTGAGCAGCAAAGATACAAAAAAAGAGACTACTATTGTATTTAAATTAAAAGGTTTTTATCTTAGCATTCAAATTATGAACGAAGCCATTCACCTGAAGTATCTGGTGGCCGCCCCGGCAGATCTCAAATGGGGAACGGCCGTCAACTCTGTCGGCTGCTCTTGAACAAGGCGAACGCCTGGGTTACGACCGTCTGGTCCTGCTCGGCGACCTCATGTACCATGGTCCGCGCAACGGCGTGCCCGATTTCTACGACACGGCGAAAGTCGCCGACATCCTCAACGCGCACAAGGACAAGATCCTCGCCGTGCGCGGAAATTGCGATTCGGAAGTGGATCAGCTTCTGCTTGACTTCCCGATGATGTCCGACTACGCCGAACTCGACGCGGACGGCGAGCGCTTCTTCCTCACGCACGGACACCGCTGGAACGAATACGCGCTCCCGCCCGTCGGCATGGGCACGATCCTCGCACACGGCCACACGCATATCGCCGAGAAGAAGAAGCTGCCGTGTGGCATCACGATCTTTAACCCAGGTTCGATCTCGTTGCCGAAGGGTGGTCAAGGCCGCACGTTCGGCTACTGGGACGGCAACGACCTCTACCATTATCCAATTTGATAAAGGACTGACGAATGCTGATTCTGAATAGGCGCGATTTTCTCAAGCATGCCACGGCGTTTGGCGCGCTTACCGCAACGGGAATGGCACGGGGCGATTCCGATGCCATCGGCAAACCCTATCCCGGCTGGAAACCCGGCGAGATGGATTTGCACTTTGTGTATACGGGCTGCGGTGAGAACATGTTCTACCGTCTCCCGGACGGTACGGCCATCCTGAACGACACGGGCGAGTTCTACCGTCCGCGCGACCTCGACCAGGTGCCGCTTCTTCCGTCTCCGGACCGCCTTGGCGGCGATTGGATGACGCGCTACATCCACCGCATCTACT
>OMQK01000257.1 GCA_900313205.1 uncultured Bacteroidales bacterium
GTGAAACCGCCAAGATGATAGAAGACCCCACCGGAAAGTGGATCTCTCCCCTTTTCATAGCCACTATGATTTCCAACATAGCGGCCGGCCACATTGCCATAAAGCATCAGGCAAAGGGCCCATGCCTGGATATCGTCACCGCCTGCGCCACCTCTTCCCACTGCATCGGAGAGGCCTTCAGGGCAGTCCGCCACGGTTATGCCGATGCAATCATCGCCGGCGGCTCTGAGCACGCCTCAATCCCGCTTGGAGTAGCAGGCTTCTACAACGCCAAGGCCCTCACCCGCGCCACTGACCCCAAGTACTCATCCCTCCCCTTCAACGCCAACAGGCAGGGCTTCGTGATGGGAGACGGCGCCGCCGTACTTATCCTTGAGTCACTGGAGCACGCCCTTGAAAGGGGTGCCACCATTTACGGTGAGATTGTGGGGTACGGCAACACCTGCGACGCATACCATGCCACGGCTCCCCGCCCGGATGCCAGCACCCAGGCCCGTTCCATCTGCGATGCCCTCCAGGAAGCAGGCTTTGATCCTGCAAAGGACAACCTCTATATCAACGCCCACGGCACTGGCACCCATCTCAACGACATAGCCGAGACCATGGCATGCAAGGTGGCCCTTGGAGACTTTGCCTACAAGGCCCACATCTCCTCCACCAAATCCATGACCGGTCATATGTTCGGTGCCGCAGGTGCTGCAGAGGCCATTGCAACGCTCCTTGCCCTGCGTGACGGCATCTGCCCTCCCACCATCAATCTGGACACCCCGGACCCCGAATGTGACCTTGACTACACCCCCAACGTGGCAGTCAGGACTCCCCTCACCCTGGGTCTTTCCAATTCCTTCGGCTTCGGAGGTCACAACGCCTGCGTAGCCTTCAGGCCTTACAATGGATAGGGACGGCATAATGGAGGTGCTCCCCCACAGGGGGCCCATGCTTCTTCTGGACACCATGTCACTGGATGCAGACGGCGTTTGCCATGCCACGTACCGCATCCCTGATAACCCATTCTACTGTGACGGCCATTTCCCCGGAAACCCCATCGTTCCGGGTGTAATCCTCTGTGAAATAATGGCCCAGGCCTGCAGCCAGCTGTTTGTGGAAGTTTTCAAGGAGAACCTTGTAATGTACCGCGGCCTTGATGCAGTGAAATTCCGCGGCACGGTGCGTCCCGGGGACCTATGTGAAATATCGGCCCGCCTCCTGGAATCCAAGGGCGGGCTATACGTATGTGACGCTGCTCTTTCCTCTGGTGGCCGCCGATGCGCTCAGGCGCGGATCACCCTTGCCGCCGTTCCAAAAGACATTTAGGCCATATCGCAGTTTTTTATTATCTTTGCAGGCTAAAACACAATTGCTATGGCAGAGAACACGCTGTTGGAGAAGGTCCTGAGCCTTCAGGATAAATACAAGAAACTGGAAGAGCAGCTGGCAAGCCCTGAGGTCATTGCCGATATGAAGAAGTTCGTCCAGCTGAATAAGGACTACAAGGAACTGCAGCCCATCATCGCCGCCGGCCTGGAATACAAGAGGCTGGTGGATGAACTTGCGCAGGCCAAGGACATCCTCATGAATGAAAAGGACGAGGACCTCAAGGAGATGGCCCGTGAGGAAGTGGCCGATATTGAGCCCAAACTCCCGGAGATGGAGCAGCAGATCAAACTCCTCCTCATTCCCGCAGATCCTGACGACAGCAAGAATGCCATGGTGGAAATCCGCGGCGGCACCGGCGGCGACGAAGCTGCTATCTTTGCCGGAGACCTCTTCCGTATGTATCAGCACTACGCAGAGAGCCGCGGCTGGAAGCTGGAGGTCACAGACCAGGCTCCCGGCACCTCCGGCGGTTACAAGCAGATTGTGTTCAAGCTCTCCAGCAGCCAGGACGGCGTTTACGGCATCATGAAGTATGAGTCCGGCGTGCACCGCGTCCAGCGTGTTCCCCAGACTGAAACCCAGGGCCGTATCCAGACATCGGCCGCATCCGTAGCAGTATTCCCTGAAGCCGGCGAGTTTGACGTAGAACTCAATCCGGCCGATATCCGCAAGGACCTCTTCTGCGCATCAGGCCCCGGCGGCCAGGGTGTTAACACCACCTACAGCGCCGTGCGCCTTACCCACATCCCTTCAGGAATCGTGGTCCAGTGCCAGGAGGAGCGTTCACAGCTCAAGAACCTTGACAGGGCAATGGAGGAACTCCGTACCCGTCTTTACAATATGGAGCACCAGAAGTACCTTGACGGCATTGCCGCAAAGCGCAAGACCATGGTGAGCACCGGTGACCGCAGCGCCAAGATCCGCACCTACAACTATCCCCAGGGCCGCGTGACAGATCACCGCATAGGCTGGAGCATGTACAACCTTCCCGTCTTCATGGACGGAGACATCCAGGAGTGCATAGACCAGCTCCAGATAGCAGAGAACGCAGAACGTCTTAAAGAAGCCGGGGAGGAATAAGCTATGGCACGTAAAAGAGAAGAACTCCAGGCCCTTGGCCGCCATACCACTTACAGCCAGACCTATGCTCCGGAGGTCCTTGAGACCTTCGAGAACGTGCACAAGGACAATGACTACTGGGTGCGTTTCAACTGCCCAGAATTCACCACCCTTTGCCCCATCACCGGCCAGCCGGATTTTGCAGAGATCCGCATCAGTTATGTCCCTGACGTGAAGATGGTGGAGTCAAAGTCCCTCAAACTCTATCTTTTCAGTTTCCGCTCAAACGGAGATTTTCATGAGGACTGCGTGAACACCATCATGAAGGACCTCATCAAACTGATGGATCCAAAGTACATTGAAGTTACCGGATTCTTCACCCCCCGCGGAGGCATTTCCATCTACCCGTACGCCAACT
>OMQK01000255.1 GCA_900313205.1 uncultured Bacteroidales bacterium
AGAGGCGCTCCCCGGTGACTTTCTCCACTATTTGCTGAAGCATGATGAAATTGAAACAGCTATAGAGTACATCCGTTCCGGGAGCAAATGCCCTTGGGGATTCTTCTTCTATGTACTGAACAAGACGCTCCGAATTACCCTCTCCATACTGTTTGACAAATCCGGGGACATCCTTGAGGAATGCCTCCAGGCCGGAGGAGTGCGTAAGAAGGTGCTTTACCCTTATCCTTTCCAGTTTCCTGGTCTTGGGATCACGCCAGTCCCTGAAACGAGGGAGGTAATAGTCAACGGGGTCCATGAGGCGAATCTTGCCCTTCTCTACAAGCTGCATGACGGCTATTGTGGTGCCAAGGCATTTTGTGAGGGAGGCAAGGTCAAACATGGTCTGGGTGGTCATGGGCTCTGTTTCCGGAAGGAGGGTCTTGCTGCCGAAGCACTTTTCATAGACCATCTTTCCGTCCTTTACTATGCCCACAACCGCACCGGGTATGGTCTTTTGCAGAATGGCGTCAACAATCACGCTGTCAATCAGTTCCAGCCTTTCTTTGTCCATTTTCTGGGCATTGGCTGCAGAACATGCCATAAGGAGCATGAAGCCTACCAGTATTAGAGAACGCCCTTTCATTATCCAAGGAAACTAAGGAGGATACCTGCTGCCACCGCAGAACCGATTACACCGGCTACGTTTGGAGCCATGGCGTGGGTAAGGAGGTGGTTGGAGGGATCTGCTTCCAGGCCCACGGTCTCAGAAACGCGCGCTGCATCCGGCACGGCAGAAACGCCTGCATTGCCAATTAGAGGGTTGATCTTCTTGCCCTCCGGCAGGAACAGGTTCATGAACTTGGCGAAGCTGACGCCGAATGTTGTTGCAATCACAAAGGACGCAAGGCCAAGGCCGAAGATGAGGACTGAGCGGCCGGTGAGGAATACATCGGCCTGGGTGGACGCACCAACTGTAAGGCCGATGAGCGTTGTCACCACGTCTATCAGCGACCCGCCGGCGGTTGCGGCAAGGCGCTTTGTGACGCCGCTTTCCTTCAGGAGGTTACCGAAGAACAGCATTCCAAGCAGCGGAAGACCGCTGGGAACTATGAAGGCCGTGCAGATAAAGCCGATGATGGGGAACACGATCTTTTCCCTCTGGCTTACCTCACGGGGCTTTTTCATACGGATGAGGCGCTCCTTCTTGGTGGTGAGGAGCAGCATGATGGGCTTCTGGATAACCGGCACCAGGGCCATATATGAATAGGCCGATACAGCGATGGCGCCCATCAGTTCCGGGGCAAGCTTGGAACTCAGGAAAATGGCCGTAGGGCCGTCTGCGCCGCCGATAATGCCGATGGCTCCGGCCTCGTTGGGCAGGAAGCCAAAAAGAAGGGCCAGAAGATATGCGCCGAATATGCCAAGCTGGGCGGCTGCACCGATGAGGATGAGCCTGGGCTGGGAAATGAGCGCGCTGAAATCCGTCATTGCGCCTATACCAAGGAAGATAAGGGGAGGATACCATCCGTTCCTTACGCCGTGGTAGAGGATATTGAGGACGGATCCCTCCTCATAGATGCCAATCCTAAGGCCTGCACCCGTTGCAGGGTCAAAGAAAAGGGGAATGTTGCCCACTATCATGCCAAAGCCGATAGGCACCAGAAGTAGCGGCTCCCATTTCTTGACTATTCCCAGCGTAATGAATACAAGGCCGATAAGGATCATCACCAGATGCTGCCAGGTGCAGTTGGCGAATCCCGTGTACTGCCAGAATTGCTGGAGGCTGTCTAAGATTGTATTCATCAGCCGATGGTTACTATGTCTGCGCCTTCAAGGACGGAATCACCCTTGGCTGCGTGGATGGCGGTTATGGTGCCGTCACACTCGGCAAGGATATCATTTTCCATCTTCATGGCCTCTATGACGGCTACTTTCTGGCCGCGTGTGACGGCCTGGCCTTCCTTCACGTTGATACTGATGATGATGCCTGGAAGCGGGCTCTTGATGGTCTTTCCCGCGCCGGCAGCCTTGGGTGCTGCGGGCTGAGATGCCCGGTCGGGGCCGGGCAAGACGGGAGAATTCCCGGCAGAAGCGGCTGTTGCGACAGGAGCGTCACCCCCGACCTGATCGGGGGTCTCCGATAACTCCACCTGATAATCGGCCCCATTCACATTCACCGTGAGGCTGCGGCCGCTGGCCTCGCCGATTTTTACGGCGTAATCTTTTCCGTTAATCTTGAATTTATATTCTTTCATATCCAATAATATATCTTGAGATTGCCGGTCTAAAGCCGGCAATGACGTCATGCCCGGCTTTGACCGGGCATCTTTCTAAAAGTGAGTTCCTTACTATTCCAGGCGGTGTCCTTTCTGGTTATGGTTACAATACCGGGCTCAATGTCATGGACAGTGTCAGAGAGATAAAGGTGCACGGCAGCGGCTATTGCTGCGTAGGTGTCACCGCCCTTTTCCATGTCAAGGGCCATGGCTATTGCCGCTGCAATCTCATTGGATTCCTCATTTGAGGAGCCGGGAATGACTGCACGGGTGATGCGCTTGCCGGCGCGTGCGGCCCTTTTTGCATCGGCCTTAAGTTCTCCGGAAAAGACCCTTCCAGAGAGGCTGTACAGGGCGTACAGGATAATGAGAGCGATGAAAACCACGCCCACGCTTATTATGGTGAGAGTCCAGCCGTGGGGGTCTGTTGCAGCCATTCGGTCTGCGCCCGCAGTGAGAACTATGTTACAGAGGCAGGTTGTCATGTTTCTTTGCGGGGATTTCCTGACGTTTGGTTGAAAGCTGCTCCAGGGCGCGGATTACGCGGAAGCGGGTGTTGCGGGGCTCTATCACGTCATCAATATAGCCCTTCTGGGCGGCCT
>OMQK01000252.1 GCA_900313205.1 uncultured Bacteroidales bacterium
GAGATCCAGGGCCTTGAGGGTTCATCCCCGGCCGATGACCGCCACAGGGGTTTCATGGAAGCCCTAAACAACTATCCAGGGATATCGCTCCAGGCATCCCCGTATGGCGGCTGGCTGCAGGAAAACGCATTTGACGCCATGAGGGCGGTTATGGCCGATGGAATAAGGCCAGATGCCGTATTCGGCCAGAACGACCGTATGGCCCTTGGCGCAAGAGATGCCCTCGGCTACCCAGAAGACATCTCCTTCTTTGGAGTTGACGCACTCCCGGACGCTGGCCTTCAGGATGTAATTGACGGAGTACTGACAGCATCATACCTCTACCCTACCCGCGGAGACCTTGTGATGGATCTTGCCATGCGCATCCTCCGCGGTGACCCGTTTGAAAGGGAAACCCTCCTTGAGAGCGCCCTCGTGGACAGCCACAACGCCGGAATGCTCAAGATGCAGGAAGAGGAGGTTGCAAATCAGCGCGCTATGGTTCAAGACCTAAGCGGCAAACTGGATACCTTCCTACTCCAGTACAACACCCAGAGAATCATAATGTGGATGGTTATTGCCTTTGCAATCCTGCTTGTCCTGATAGCCGGCCAGGCCTACTGGGGCTATACCAATTCCAGAAGGCTCAACGCAGAACTTATGGAACTGAGCCGTCAGCTGGAAGAGAACACCCGGGCAAAACTGGATTTCTTCACCAACGTAAGCCACGACCTCCGTACTCCCCTCTCCCTTGTGGCAGGGCCTCTGGAACACGTACTGGAAGGTCCGCTTCAGGATGACCAGAAACAGACCCTGATGCTTGCTCGCCGGAACGTGGATATTCTCCGGAGGCTGGTAAACAACATCCTGGACTTCCGTAAGATAGAGAGCGGGAATATGCCGCTCACGCTCTACCGCTTTGACCTTCCCTCCGCAGTGAAGGAGTGGATGAGCGGCTTTGACGGCATATCCAGGACCATCCGCTATGACGGAACCGGGTCCCTTGAAGTCGAGGCCGACATGAGACTCCTTGAGTGCATCCTCTTCAACCTTCTGGGAAATTCCATAAAGCATACTTCACCGGAAGGCGAAATAACCGTTTCCGTGCAGCAGGAAGGGGCCGATGCTATCTTAAGCGTAAAGGATAACGGAGAAGGCATTCCCCGGGAGAAACTCCCCTATATCTTTGACCGCTTCTACCAGGCCGGGAAGCATACTTCCGGCACAGGGATAGGCCTTGCCCTTGTAAAAGGCATAGCGGCACTTCACGGAGGCTCCGTTTCCGTTGAAAGCGCACCAGGGGAAGGCGCCACCTTCTTCATCCGCATTCCAATCCGCCACGAAGGCGCAGAGATTCTGGAAAGCCGTGACGCCGCGGAATTCACGGAGCGCTTCCAGGATGTATACAGAGGCGCCGACACTTCCCTTGAGGAAGCGGCCTCCAGCGTAACTGAAAGCGACCGCCCCACAATCCTTGTGGTGGATGACAACTCAGACCTGAGGGAGTTTATCGGCACCCTTTTACAGGGAGAATACCGTATAATAAAGGCATCTGACGGCAAAGAGGCCTTTGACAAGGCCACCAGGGAACTCCCGGACCTTGTGGTGAGCGACGTAATGATGCCGGTGATGGACGGCCTGGATTTTTGCAAGGCCCTGAAAGGGCAGTTTTCAACAAGCCATATCCCCGTTATCCTTCTCACCGCAAAATCCCTGGAAGAGCAGCGTGCGGAGGGGTATGATTCCGGGGCCGATGCCTACATTTCAAAGCCTTTCAGCGAGAAGGTCCTCCTTTCACGTATCGGCAATCTCCTGAAGAGCCGCATCCTCCTTAAGGAGCACTATCTGGAAACCGGAGAAAGCGCCTCAAGGCCCCAGGAAAACGACTTCCTGTCCCGTTTCCGCGCCAAAGTCCAGGAACATATCTCCGACGAAAACCTGAGCGTAGAACAGATCGGATCGGAGATCGGCCTTTCCCGCGTTCAACTCTACAGGAAGGTGAAGGCCCTCACTGGATACTCCCCCGTTGAACTTGTACGCATAACCCGCCTCAAGGCCGCCGCAGAAATGCTGAAAACCACGGACAAGACAATCTCTGAGATTGCTTATGCCGTGGGGTTCGGGACTCCTTCATACTTTTCCAAGTGCTTCAAGGAGTTATTTGGGCGCCAGCCCGGTGAGGGGCGCTAGTCTATCCTGTCAAATCCGGTGTAAGGACGGAGGCACTCAGGAATCTCGATGTAGCCGTCTTTCTGGTTGTCTTCCAGCAGGGCAGGAAGTCAAAACACCTTGTAAATTCCTTTTCTTCTGAATCTGGCAATTCGTTCGTTGACTATTCTCAAGTAGGAGCGCTTCATCTTCTCATTCAGGAAGCTGCGCCCAACAAGCAGAATGGTCCGTTCAGGCAGTTGCATATATTTGTCCAGTATCTTGCCCGCACGAGACTTGACCAGGCCGATACAATCACCGAAACGTTCGAAGTCAAGGCGGCATGGATGCCCGGTTTGGACATACATGTCGCTTTTTGTGATGTTGGGAGAAAGCCCTTCGTTAAGGCCGAAAGCATCGCCGCGCAGGTGTAAACCGGTATTCAGAAGATCATAGGCTGGTGCAAGCCTGTAATCTTGTCCCTGCAGGATCAAGGAGAAATTCTTAAGATGGTCATCTCCGTTAGCGTAGATGTAGTTGAACACAACAAGTTCAAAGAATCTTTCCATATCAACCATCCAGGCAGAGACATTTTTTCGGATAGCGGCTGCAATATCTTCATAGCAGCCGAAGTATTTGAATTCACTTCCGTCTTCCTGCTCGTTCTTCCCAATCACTGCAGCAAAATCTTCCATAAGCATCTTGGAAAGTGCCTGGGATATCTTATCCTCATCACCCTTGTTCTTAGCAGCATATCTTCTATAAACATAAGGCTTGGAAATGTTTGC
>OMQK01000249.1 GCA_900313205.1 uncultured Bacteroidales bacterium
AGCGGCTTCGATCTCGTCCTTGTGATCCTCCATGAACTGGCCAGCGGCCGCCTTGGCATCTTCGAAGGCCACGCCAGCCTGTGCGGCGGCTTCCTTAGCGGCATCGATAGCACCCTTGGCAGATTCGCCTGCAGCGTCAGCTACATCCTCGTATGGGATAGTCTCGGTAACCTGCGCCAGTGGCTCACAACGCATCATTTCCGTGTCAATAATCGCAAGCAGGATGTCAATGTACCATCGATAGGAATCATACCCCAGTTCGTTCATTAACCGCGTTTCATACTCGCTCACCACAGCCTTGACGCCCAAGTCCGGCGGAAGTGCACCGATCTCTACGTCGAGAGTGACACTTGCAACATAATCCAGTGCCAGGTCGATTGTCGGCATGAGGCCCTTGTAAAAGCCGATACTCTTGATGTGGTCGTTAACCATGAGTTGGTGTTTCCCCTATAAGATGTAAGTTTTAATCAATCTTCCTACCGCAATGAAGGCAAGATCATTCTCATCCTCATTGCTGAATTTTCATCATATCTACCAACTGTAAGAAATACTCATTGGACCAAATGTCAAGGGCGTTAAGTTGGCTTGCGTCAATATAAGGCATGATATCCTTCTTGACGTTGTCAATGTCGGTATTGATAATCTTCTCACGGAGTTGAGCCATGAACCCCTCCAGGCTGAGCACCTCGTTGTTGAATTCCCTAATTCGTTCTTGAAGATGCTTGAAATCCAGCGGTACACCATTCCTTACGTACCACTCGAAATCAAACCAATCCCGGCCTTTTACACGGCGTTGCCAGGCTCGATATACCAACGCATGCATTTTTCCCGCATAAAGGTCGGGAAGAGTGAAGCAACGAACCATGAATGAATAAGGCTGCAAAAGAAGCTTCTGCTCCGTATTGAACATCAACGGAGGATCCGTGTCGAGTTCAATTTTAACCTTGACCGTTTTCTTTGTCTGGAACTTGATGTCGTAAGCTTCGGTATCCTCCTTCAAGAATGCGGACTCGACCTTTCCGAAGGCCTTCTTCTCCTTCCTGATAATTGTAACATCAAAGCCTGCGATATGGAACTCCTCCCGTATTGCGTCGAAATAGTTCTCGAGATGAATGTCATCACGCTTCTCCGTGAGCGAAAAGTCCATATCTTCCGAAAACCTCGGAAGCCCATGGAATAGCCGAAGGCAAGTGCCTCCATAAAACGCGGCATGATTGAAAAAGCCGCCACGATACAAGCCTGCCAGCGCTATTTTTTGACAAACCTCTTGCTCTGCGTTTGTTGTTGCGGTACTGCCCATTTCTCTGCTATATGCGGCTAACATAGATTCGTAGGTTGTCATTGCTTGATGATTTTTAACAGATTCTTGAGTGTTTGCACCTTGCGTCCGAGACGTGAGCATTGCTCAATGATATCGGTATCCAACTCGGTTAGGATGTCCATATCAAGTCTAAGGTCCTCCTCGAGATATGTGGCCAATGACTTGATAGACTGTCGGGGAACAAAATTATCCAGAAGGATTGTGTCACATAAAGCCTTTTCCCGGGTAGCCATGAGAAAACTGACACCTTGTTCCTCCCTGCATTCAACGCCGATTGGGAAGTATAAGGCGGGGACTTGAACGTAACTGAAGTTCCCAATGGGAGTCTCAAAAGAACGAGTACGCTTCGTGGTCGCTGAAGTCATCAGGAATACTTGTTCTGGAATCATTCCATAGTGACGAAGTGCCCATTGGAAGGAAACATACGAAGGCCCGTATATATGGTTGGCACATAGCCTCGCTTCTGTTTCCTTTCCGGTCAGCTCCTTGTTGATGATGAAAAGATTACGCTTGAGACGGATCAATTCGCCGCTCTTCTCCAACGCCTGGACCTTTTTCTCCGGTGAAGCAAGGTCAGGGAAGCAGGACCGGATGGTAGCCCCCGACACCGGAATCCCGGCAAATTGCATCAATGGATCCTTTTCGAACATTATCTGTTAAAGTATGCTCTGCAAATATAGCAAAATTTCCACAGAAAGAGAAGATTATCTTCTTTTTCTAGGTGAAATTTAACAATCTGCGTAGGGGACATGTCACCCTAGTCCCAAGCCACAAGATCGGTGACAGTTTTCAATTTATCCAAATCAAATTGCGAAATCTTTTGCTCCACATACATATGAGAAATAGGAACATTTACCCTTCAGGTTATTGTATCCTGTATCTTTCTTTCAAAGCATAAAACCATTCCGCTTCCCTCCAAACGTAATCCTATATGTGAAATTCGGCATAATCGGGAAGATACTCAACTTCTTCCAACGACCGTCCTCACTGTCCCACGACAGGCTGTAGGCGTTGTGGCGGTTGGTGAGGTTATAGATGCTCAGGGAGAGGTCGTGGAGATTCTTCTTTCCCTGCAAAGTCATGTGATAACCCACATCCATCCGGAAATAGGCCGGCAGCTGGAAGTTGTTGGGATGCGAAGTGTAATCGGCCTCCTTCTCCTCCCGCTTGTCTTCCGAACCCAGGGAATAAATCGGATAGGAACCGCTCTTCACGGTCTCCCAGTGGCCGTTCATGAAAGAAACGCCCGCCGTAAGGCTGTGGGAGGCCTTGTCTCCCTTGGACAGTTTGTATTCTCCGGTGAAGTTTAGCATGTGCCGGCGGTCGAATTTGAAGGGGATGGGATTGCCGAAGTTCAGGGAATGGAACACCCGGTCCGTCTTGGACAGGGTATAGGACAGTTGCCCGGAAAAACGCTTGGTCTCCACCCGGGAAAGGAACTCCAGGCCATAGGACTTGCCCGTCCCGCTCTCCAGGTTATACTGCCACTCCCGCCAGCCGGAGTTGAAGAAAGAGGACGCATCGGCAAAGAACACCAGGTCCTTCATTCTCTTGTAGAAACCGCCGATGGAGAAGGTGACGGGCCCATGGGCATAGTCCACACCGGCCCAGGCCTGGTCCGCGGTCTCCGGCCGGTTCTAGGTCGCCTTCACCGTCAGGGAAGGGGTCAATTCATAGGACATCAGGAAATCCGCTATGGGTTTGACGGTCTTGTATCCCTCCGAGAAGAAGACGGTTCCACGAACGCCGGCGGTGGCGTGGAAAGGTCCGTTGTTATAGCCAATCTGTCCATACAGGGAACCGCGGCCCGTGACGAGGGACTTGCCTGCCGTGGCAGCGCGCTTCCTGTCTTGATACACCTTAGACACACCGGGCTGGAAGAAAGAAATATAGGAATCCGCACC
>OMQK01000245.1 GCA_900313205.1 uncultured Bacteroidales bacterium
TTCGTGATAACAAGGCAGTTGATGCTGCAGCTGTTCCCGAATTCCAGCAAATCCGCACCCGTGCGGGTCTTGCTCCCATCGCCGCAGCAGACCTCAATCTGGACAGCTTCTTTGAGGAGCGCCAGAAAGAGATGGCCCTTGAAGGCTGGGTCCATAACGACCTTGTACGCTTTGACAAGTATCTGGAAGCCTGGTGGGCAAAACCGGCCGATTCAGATCCCGGACACATCCTCCTTCCTATTCCTGAGGACAAGCGCAGCGCTAACCCCAATCTTAATCCCCAGAATCCCGGATATTGATTATGAAACGCTCAGCACTCATATTCCTTTGCCTTCTGGCTCTTGCCTCCTGCGCCCAAAAGCCGATGGAGATTACCCGCACGGAGCTTAAGGACAAGATTGCCGGAGCCTGGATCGGCCAGATGGTGGGCAACATCTACGGACTTGAATATGAAAACAAGTTTGTGGACGAGCCCGGTGAAGGCCCCTTTGTATTCAACAAGGCAATGCGCAAGATGGAAGCCGTAGACGGAGCATTCTCTGACGACGACACAGACGTGGAGTATCTCTATCTTCTTATGATGGAGAAAAACGGCGTTGATCCTACCTATGCACAGGTACGTGAGCACTGGATGTACCACATCCGTGACAGGGTGTGGCTTGCAAACCGTGCTGCACTGGGCCTGATGCATTATGGCTTCACTCCTCCCCTCACCGGAAGCAAGAAGTACAACCCGCACTGGTTCCAGATTGACCCCCAGCTCATCAATGAGATTTGGGCTTACACCGCCCCCGGAATGCCGGCATACGCCGCCGGAATCTCCGACTGGGCCGCCCGCATCACTTCGGACGACTGGGCCGCATCACCTACCGTAGTGTACGGTTCAATGTACTCAGAGGCCTTCTTCGAGAAAGATATACCCACGCTTATCAAGCATGCCAAGGCATATCTTCCAAAGGGAGACCGCTTCAGGGCAATCATAGACGAGTGCCTGGACCTCTGGAAAAAGAATCCGGACAATTGGAAAGCCTCCCGCAAGGTAATTGCCGATGAACTGTACTTTAATGAGCCCGATATCACCAAGAGTATCTGGAATGCCGATTTAAATGGTGCTATGGGCATCCTTGCCCTCCTTTACGGCAACGGTGACATTGAGGAAACCCTCAATATCGGCTGCGCCCTTGGCTTTGACTGCGACAACCAAACCGCCACCATCTGCGGCCTTCTGGGTGTAATCAATGGCGTAGAATCAGTGCCCACAGACCGCGCAATGCCGTTTGAGCACTGGACCAAGCCTTTCAACGACCGCTACATCAACGTGACCCGTTACGATATGCCGGACGCCTCAATCGAAGATCTCATTGAGCGCACTGTAGTTTTGGCCGAGAAAAATATCCTGGCCCGTGGCGGTAAGGTACGTGAAGAAAACGGAGAGAAGATTTACACAATAAATCCCAAGGCACGCTTTGTCCCGGCCAATGAGCCTGTAGCTCTGTTTGAGCTGCCAAAGCCCAGCGGCCGCAACCTGGCTCCCGAGGCAGCTGAAATCCTAGCCCTCACCCGTGAGACAGACCGCGCCACCCTGGATTCCTGTTGGCTCACAATCCCCGTCACATACCGCGCTTATACCGTGGATGTAATAAATGACGGCATTGTGGACGGCCCCGGTGCAGCATTCTACTCACTTGGAGAAAAGTCCAACGCTCCCAAACGTGACTACTTTGGATACCGCTGGGATGAACCCGTTACAACGGATATGATTTCCTTCCACTACGGACCTCTTGAGGAGTTTGGCGGCTGGTACTCCAACCTCCACCCCGAGTATTTGGATGAAAACGGTCAGTGGCAGCCCCTGGAAGCCAAAGTCACCCCGGACTGGCCCTACTGCGACGAGGTCTTCTTCCAGCCCCACAACGGAGAGTTTGTGTTCACCTTCCCCGCCGTCACCACAACGGCCGTGCGCGTGATAGGAGACGACGCCGTGCTCATCCACTGGAACAAATACACCAAGGATGTATCGGCATTCATTTCAATAACTGAACTGTCTGTTTATGAAGCGAAGTAGCATAATACTGGCAGCACTGTTCCTTGCGGCCGCGTGCACAAGCGCGCCTGAAAAGACAGAGGTAAGCCTGACCCGTGAAGCCCTTATGGACAAAATCAAGGGCGGATGGGCAGGTCAGACCATAGGCGTTGTGTACGGCGCTCCCACGGAATTCAAGTTCTGCGGGACCATTATCCCGGAAGAGATTCCCATAGGCTGGGGAGAAGGCTACGTGAAACACTGGTGGGACCGCAAGCCCGGCCTGTTTGACGACGTTTACAACGATCTTACCTTTGCGGAAGCCTTTGAGCAGCTTGGGCTGGACGCCTCGGCAGAGCAGCTTGCCCTGCGCTTCGCATACGCTCCATATCACCTTGCCCACGCCAACCAGGCGGGCCGATACAACGTGCGCCAGGGCATTATGCCACCGGAATCCGGCAACTGGCTCAACAACCCCCACGCGGATGACCTTGACTTCCAGATTGAGGCAGACTTCGTGGGCTTGATGGCCCCGGGGATGCTCCCAGAAGCTTTGGATATCGCCAATCGCGTGGGCCATATTATGAACAGCGGAGACGGATTCTACGGCGGAGCATACGTTGCAGGCCTTTACAGCGCCGCTTTCGTGGAAGATAACCCCGCAAAGATTGTGGATATGGCCCTTGAGGCCATCCCTCAGGAGAGTACATTCTGGCAGTGCATCAACGACGTACGCGCCTGGCACAAAAAGTATCCCTCCGACTGGAAGGAAACCTGGTTTCAGGTTCTCAAGAAATGGGGGGCCGATACTGGCTGCCCCAAGGGAGTGGGCCTTAGTTTTGACATAGACGCCAAGCTCAACAGCGCATACGTCACCATCGGCCTTCTGTACGGCGGCGGAGACTTTGGGAAATCCATGGAGATAGCCACCCGCTGCGGTCAGGATTCAGACTGCAACCCTGCCACCGTGGGCGGAGTCCTTGGCGTTGTGTGCGGCCTTGAGAATATGCCCGCCT